>NZ_MJGQ01000045.1:438652-590631 GCF_001865095.1 Curtobacterium sp. MCBA15_013
GGAGGCGCGGTGCCGGCTGGCACCGCGCCTCCAGTCCGTCTCCGGTACCTTCCGTCGGACAGACGGCGGGGCGCTGCGACGGCAGCGCCGGGCGACCGGCAGGTAGCGTGCCGGTGGCCGTCCGATAGACTCGGGTGGACCACCGGCCCGACTGGTCGTGTGAGGTCCTCCGCCAACGTGAGGAGAACCAGATGCCCGCTGCAGTGATCATCGGAGCCCAGTGGGGCGACGAGGGCAAGGGGAAGGCCACCGACCTCCTCGGGTCCCGCATCGACTACGTCGTGAAGTTCAACGGCGGCAACAACGCCGGGCACACGGTCGTCGTCGGCGGCGAGAAGTACGCCCTGCACCTGCTGCCCTCCGGCATCCTCACGCCGGGCGTCACGCCCGTCATCGGCAACGGCGTGGTCGTCGACCTCGAGGTCCTCTTCCAGGAGCTCGACGCGCTGAAGGCCCGCGGCGTCGACACCTCGAAGCTGCTCGTGTCGGCGAACGCCCACGTCATCACGCACTACCACCGCACGATCGACAAGGTGACCGAGCGGTTCCTCGGCAAGCGCCAGATCGGCACCACCGGTCGCGGCATCGGCCCGACCTACGCCGACAAGATCAACCGCGTCGGCATCCGCATCCAGGACATCTTCGACGAGAACATCCTGCGCCAGAAGGTCGAAGCGGCCCTCGACCAGAAGAACCACCTGCTGGTGAAGGTCTTCAACCGGCGCGCGATCGACGCCGACGAGGTCGTCGAGTCGCTGCTGTCCTTCGCGGACCGCCTGCGTCCGATGGTCGCCGACACCGGGCTCGAGATCCACCGTGCGCTCGAGCGCGGGGAGACCGTCCTGTTCGAGGCTGGCCAGGCCACCATGCTCGACGTCGACCACGGCACCTACCCGTTCGTGACCTCCTCCTCGGCGACGGCGGGTGGCGCGGCGACCGGTTCGGGCATCGGCCCGGGCAAGCTCGAGCGCATCATCGGCATCGTCAAGGCGTACACGACCCGCGTCGGCGCCGGTCCGTTCCCGACCGAGCTGTTCGACGAGTCGGGGGAGTTCCTCCGGGCCAACGGCTTCGAGTTCGGCACCACCACGGGTCGCCCGCGCCGCTGCGGCTGGTACGACGCCCCGATCGCCCGCTACACGGCGCGCGTCAACGGCGTGACGGACTTCGTGCTGACGAAGCTCGACGTCCTCACCGGGCTGTCGACGATCCCCGTCTGCGTGGCGTACGAGGTCGACGGCGTCCGCGTGGACGAGGTCCCGGTCAACCAGTCGGACTTCCACCACGCCAAGCCCGTCTACGAGGAGTTCCCCGGTTGGACCGAGGACATCACGGGTGCCCGCTCGTTCGAGGACCTGCCGAAGAACGCGCAGGACTACGTGCTCGCGGTCGAGGCGATGTCCGGGGCGCGGATCTCCGCGATCGGTGTCGGCCCCGGGCGTGACGCCATCGTCGTGCGGCACGACCTGCTCGGCGACACCGCAGCCTGACGATGCGGGTCCTGTTCGTCTGCAGCGGCAACATCTGCCGTTCGCCGCTCGGCGCACAGGTCCTCACGGCGCGGCTCGGCCCGGACGCACCCGCGTTCGTGGTCGAGTCCGCCGGCACCATCGCGCAGGACGGCGCTCCGATGGACGATGCCGCCGCAGCGCAGTCCGTGCGGCTCGGCGGGTCGCCCGACGGACACCGTGCGCGGTACCTCACCGCGGCGATCGCGGGGTCGGCGGACCTCGTGCTCACCGCCGAGCGCTCGCACCGTGCGGCCGTGGTCTCGCTCGCGCCCCGGACGGCGAAGCGCGCGTTCACGGTCAAGCAGTTCGCCCGGGTGCTCGACGGGCTCGAGCCGGCCGAGCTCGCCGGCGTGTCCACGCCCGAGGAGCTCGTCGCACTCGTGGCCCGACTGCGGGGGACCGTGCCGCCGCTCGCGGACCCGGCGGACGACGACGTCGACGACCCGTACCGCCGGTCGATGGCGACGCACGAGCGGGTGGCAGACGAGATCGCCGCGGCGCTCGTGGTGGTCGCGGACGCGCTGCGCGCCGTGCGCTGACGCGCGAACACACTGCGCGCCGGGCGCTGACGCGCGGGCACACTGCGCGCCGGGCGCTGACGCGCGGGCGCCCTGCGCCCCGGCCGCCCGCCGCTCAGCGCCGCGCCAGCACCTGCCGCTCGCGACTCGCGGCGACGCCCGCCACGAGCTGCACCCCCAGCAGCGCCAGCAGCACCACGACCGGCACCGTCCAGCCCCCGGTCGCCGTGTGCAGCAACCCGATCCCGAGCGGTCCGAGCCCCGCGAGCAGGTACCCCGTCCCCTGCGCCATCGTCGACACGTGCGCGGTGTGCCGGGCATCGGGCGACCGCCACACGATGTAGCTCAACGAGAGGCTGATCGCGCCGCCCTGCCCGAGCCCGAGCAACGTCATCCACAGCCACGCCCCGGCGGCCGGAGCCACGAGCAGCCCGACGAACCCCACCGCGCAGAGCACCACCACGACGACGACCGGCACCCACGTCGGTCGCAGTCGCCGCGCGATCGCGGGCCCGGTCACCCCGGTGACGATCCCGGGCAGGCTCGAGTACGCGAGCATCAGACCGGCATCGTGCGCGGTCACCCCGGCGTCCTGCAACACCGTCGGCACCCAGGTGAGGAACGCGTAGTACGACAGGCTCTGCAACCCCATGAACCCGGTCACCGCGATCGCCACGGGGTCGCGGAACAGGCGGGCGAACGTCGGCTCGTCGGCGGCCTGGACCGGAGCGTCGTCCACCGTCCGCGAGCGCCCGGTGTGCCCCGGGTTCCGCAGCGCCCGCGGCAACCAGACGAGGAACGCGACGACCGCCGGCACCGCCCAGAACGCCAGTGCCGGTCGCCACGACCCGAACGCCGTCGCGAGCGGGACGACGGCCGCCGAGGCGATCGCGGCACTGAGGAACAGCGCCGTCGAGTACAGCCCCGTCATCAGCCCGACCCGGTGCGCGAAGTCGCTCTTGATCGCCGCGGGCATGAGGACGTTCGCCACCGCGATCGCAGCGCCGGCCAGCACGGTGCCGCCGTAGAGCGCCCAGCCGTGGGGCTCGATCCGCAGCGCGATGCCCACAGCGAGCACGGCCATCGTCAGGCCGAGCAGCCGGTGCAGCCCGATCCGCCGGGTCAGCAGCGGCGTCAGGAACGCGAACGCCCCGAACGCGAACACCGGGATCGTGGTGAGCAGGCTCGCCGCCGAGGGCCCGAGGTGCAGGGAGCGCTCGACGGTACCGAGGACCGGACCCACCGACGCCACGCCCATCCGCAGGTTCAGCGCGACGAGCAGGAGTCCGGCGCCGACGTACCAGGCGGCCAGGAGTCGCCGGCGGGGGCTCGTGTCGGGCACGGTGGTGGAAGCGGTGGTCATGCTCCGATCCCACCACCCGGCGGGACCGGCCCGGAACACGTATGCTGCCGCTCGATGTCGGTTTCCAGCCACGCCCACGAGCGGATCGTCGACGACCGCACCGAGGCGGCGTACCGCTTCGAGCACGCCGAGACGGTCCCGCCCCACGCGCACCCGCTCGGTCACCTCGTGCACGCGGCGACGGGCGTGCTGTCGCTCATCACCGCCGACGGTGCGTGGATCGCTCCGTCGAACCGGGTCGCATGGGTGCCGGCCGGTGCCGAGCACCGGCACCGGGCCCACGGGGTGACCGACATGCGGATCGTGTACCTGTCCGCGGAGGCCGCCGCGCGCCTCCCGTCCGGCCCTGCGGTCCTGTCCGTCTCACCGCTCGCACGGGAGGCGCTGCTCGCCCTCACGACACCGGCGCCGCGCTCCGAGACGGCCAGGTCCCACCTCCGTGCGGTCGTCGTCGACGAGGTCGCGTCCGCGCCGGAGCAGCCGCTGCACCTGCCGGAGCCGCGCGACCCCCGGCTGCGCCGGGTGGTGCGACGGGTCGAGCGCGACCTGTCGACCCCGCTGTCGCTCGCCGAGCTCGCGGCCTGGGCGGGGCTCGGGGAACGGACGCTGACCCGGCTGTTCCGGCAGGAGACGGGCACGGGGTACCGGCAGTGGCGCCTGCAGCTCCGGGTGCACCGTGCGCTCGTGCTGCTCGCGGGAGGACACAGCGTCACCGACGTCGCGGCGGCCTGCGGCTGGGCGACGACGAGCCAGTTCATCGAGCAGTTCACGCCGCTGGCCGGGATGACACCGGGGACGTACCGCCGGGCTGCTGGCCGAACGAGCGCCTGACGGTCCTCCATCGGATTGGCCGGAGAACGAGTACCCCGATCTGTCCCCTGTACCCCGGAAGTGCGACGCCCGACCCCGGAAACCCGGGCTTCGCCGATGGGACGCATTGACGGAACCCGTGAATCGGCGGGCGTCGCTGGCGGGTGGAGGGGTCGGTCTCGTAGCGTTCTCATGTCAGCCGATGTACCCCGGATCGCGAAGGAGAGCGACATGAGCACCACCGTCAGCACCGACACCCGAGCCGAGGTCACGCTCGACACCGAGACCGTCGACACGATCGCCATCCTCGAAGCCCAGGCCGAACCGCACGCCCGCCCGGCCCGCGCCAAGCTCACCTGGACGCAGGAGGACGACGGCGAGTGGGTCGCCAACTACGGCGGGTACTTCGGCGGATCGGTGGACAAGCGCCACGACCGCTACGTCGCCTCGGACACGTTCGGCCTCGTCGTCGGCGACTTCGCGTCGCTCGAGCAGGCACAGGCGAAGCTCGCGGACCAGCTGCACGTGATGCTGCCGTCCGTGATCCGCCCGGTCGACTAGCACGTCGCTCCCCGGAGCACCGCACCACCCCGCACCACCCGCACCACGGAACGCCGCACCACAGCAGCACGCACCAAGAGGAGCACGACCATGAGCACGCCCGTCGACCACCACCAGCACACCGAGGTGACCGTCGACACCGCCACCATGGTCGCGATCACCGGCATGGACGCCCACGTCGACCTCGTCGTCGACACCGACGTCGACGAGCCGGTCCACCCGCGCATCCTCTGGTCGCGGCCCGACACGGGGCTCTGGGCGGCGAACTACGGCGGCTACTACGGCGGGACCGTCGACCGCCAGGGTGCGCACTACTTCGTGTCCGACACCTTCGGGCAGTACGTCGGCGACTTCCGGTCGCTCGAGGAAGCCCAGCTGCGGCTCGCCGAGCGGCTCCACGTGCTCCTGCCGGACGTGCGTCGCGACGGCGCCTGACGCTCTGGACTGCGGGCCCGGACCACGTCAGCCGATCGGCTGACGTGATCCGGGCCTCCTGTCTGTCATGCTCTCGACGTGGGCCGACGCTCGGCCCGGACCGGGGGGACCATGACGTCGGACGAGCACGCGACCATCCCGCACCGAGCGGGCCCGTCTGCATGCGCGGTGCTGGCGACGTGCGTCGTCGCGGCACTCGTCCTGCTCGCCGGGCTCGTGGTCGTCACCTCGTCGCCCGCGCCGCTGCGCGCGCTGGGCGCGAGCGGCGTCTGCGGCGGGTGGTCGGACGACGAGGCCGGACGCGACGAGACCCGGATGTCTGCCGGGTTCGTCCTGCGGAACCCGTCCGACCGGCCCGTCACGCTCCGGGGCGTCCGTGCGACGTGGGACTCCGGGCTCCGCTCGGTGCGCGTCGTCCTCGCGGAGAAGGTCCGGGGGTCCGGCACGGGCGCGCTGATGGGCGACACCGCGAGCGTCGTCGACGGCGCGCAGGTCCTCGACGCCGACGGCACGGTGATCGCGCCGCACCACGACGTCCGGGTCGTCGCCGAGATGCGCTCGAGGAGCCTGGCGCACGGCGGACACCTGACCGGGCTCCGGGTGACGACGACCGGGCCGCTGGGGACCCTGCGGACCCAGGAAGTGTCGGACGTGACTGTGGGGATGACCACGCCGGGGTCCGACGTCTGCTGAGCGGCGTGGCTAGGCGACCCGCTCGATGAGCTGCGGCCCGTCGTTCCTGACGCTGTTCACCGCACGCGAGACCTCGTACTGCTCGAGGCCCGCCGCGACCGTCAGTGACTCGTGGTCGAGCAGGGCGAGCAGGTCGTCCTGTCCGAGGCCGCCCTGCTCGGTGTCCAACCAGGCGTCGTAGCCGTCCGGGGTGAGGAACGCCGGCATGCGGTCGTGCACCTCGCCCGGGGCCACGTGGGCGTCCCGCGTGATGATCGCCAGGGACAGCCGCCACTTGTCCGGGTCGCCGTCGGGCTTCGTGGGGTCGGGCCACGCGCTCACGACGCCGGCCATCGCGAGGGCACCGCCGGGTTCGTGGACGAAGTGCGGTTCCTTGCCGTCCTCGCGCACGACCCACTCGTAGTAGCCCTGGGCGGGGACGATGCAGCGGTTCGTCGCGAACGCCCGCTTGAACATGCCGCTCGTCGCGACGGTCTCGATGCGGGCGTTGATCGGCTTCGGGCGCTGCTTCTGGAAGTCCTTCGCCCAGCTCGGTACGAACCCCCAGCTGATCTGCGGGAGTTCGCGCTGCCCGTGCCGCTGCCGGACCGCGAAGACCGGGTCGGTCGGTGCGACGTTCCAGCTCGGGACCAGGCCGGTGCCGACCACGCCGGTGTCCTCGTCGACGTGCTCGGTCCGGTCGGCGAGCTCACCGATCAGTTCCGGCAGCAGATCGGCCGTGGTGTCGGAGACGACGAACCTTCCACACATGCGCCCAGTGTGCTCGGTGCCACCGACACGCGCTCAGGCGCTCACGCGCTCACTCGCCCGGGAGGGCCAGCTTGCTGCCGCTCGGGCTGTCGGGGCGGCCTCGGCGCGGCGCGGGCGGGCCGGGCGGCAACGCCTCGGCCTCGACGCGGAGTTGCTCCTGGCGCCCGAGCGTCCGGATGCCGATGATCCCCGTGCCGCTCGTGATCACGATCGAGAAGATCCAGACGCCCGGGAACAGGATCACGGTGTCGCTGCCCACCGACGAGGCCACGTCGAACACGAGGGTGCCGAGGACGATGCCGATCCACCCGCCCGTGAGGAACAGCGAGCGGTACGCCGCTCGGACGAGCAGGTCGCGGGTCGCCGGCATGCCCTGCAGCACGGCGTCGCGGTGCTCCGGCGCGACCGGCGGCGGGTTGCGGCGGAAGTACCGGGCGATCGCCTCCTGTGTGCGCCACCCGATGCCGGGCACGGGCGGGAGGGCCCATCCGCGGGGACCGATCGGCGTGAGGGCGGCACCGACGCACCCGATGCCCGCGGCGACCAGGAGCGCCACGACGACCCCGGCAGCGACCGGGACGGCTCCGTCGAGGCGCTCGACGAACGCCCCCAGGAGCAGCAGCCCGGCGAACGCGACGACCGCGACGACCATCCCGACGCGGACGGCACGGCGGTGGTGGCGCCGGTCGACGAGCTCGGGGAGCCGCTCGCGGTACACCTGCCACCCGGTGCGGAAGACGGTCCGGGGTTCCTGCTCGCGGGCCTCAGTCACCGGGCAGCCGCACCTTCGAACCGTCGACCCCGTGCTTCCCCGTATCGGCGTCTCCGGCCGGCGGATCGACCGCGAGGGCTGCGAGCCGCGCGCGCTCCGAGCGGCCGAGCCGCACCACGAGGTCGGGCAGCGTGCAGACGTACACCGCTGCCCACAGCAGCGCGATCGGCCGCACGTCGCTTCGCGCGAAGGCCGCGATCCCGAGCAGTGCGATCCCGCCGAGGAGCGGGGTGAGCCGCGTCAGCCGCCGGACCAGCCCGCGCTGCAGGAGTCCGACGTCGGTCAGCACCGCCGCACGGTCCTCAGGGGTCACCGGGAGCTGCCGTCTCGCCAGGTAGGGCTGCACCGACCACCGCACGCTCATCTGCCAGTCCGGCCGGACCTGGCGCCCGTTGATGGTCGCTGCCGGGTCGAGCGGACGGTCGGTCCGGAAGCCGGAGAACACGATCGAGCCGAGGCCGAGGGACACGAGCGCGATGACCACGACCGGCCGGACGGGCCCCGTACCGGCCCAGCCGAACGCGAGCTCCAGCACGACGGCGCCGACCAGCACGACCACGGAGCACGCGGCGGCGATCCACACGGCACGACGGGCGCGTGCGGGATCGACCACCGTGGGGATCCGCTCCCGCAGCACCTGCCACCCGAGTCTGAACACGAGGTTCCGTCTACTCCGTGAAGCTGACAGCGGTGGGGCCGGACACGCCCGACGCGTCCTCGTCGACCGACCGCCGCCGCCCGCCGTTGCGCCCCGCTCCAGCGGTCGTCCAGGAACGCACGATGCGCTCGTGCCATGAGTCTCGACATCGTCTACACCGCCGCCGCCCACGCCACCGGAGGCGGCCGCGACGGACACGTGCGCAGCGAGGACGACCGCCTCGACCTCGACACCCGTCCGCCGAAGGAGATGGGCGGCAGCGGCGAGGGCACGAACCCCGAGCAGCTCTTCGCCGCCGGGTACGCCGCGTGCTTCCTCGGGGCGCTCCACGCCGCGGGCCGGGAGCTCGACGTCGACACGACCGGCGCCGAGGTCTCGGCCGAGGTCGGCATCGGCGGCACCGGCAACGGGGGCTTCGGCCTCGCGGTCGAGCTCGACGTGTACGCTCCGGCCGCCCGACCCGAGCAGCGCCAGCGTCTCGCCGAGCGCGCGCACGAGATCTGCCCCTACTCGAACGCCACCCGCGGCAACATCACGGTCGCACTCTCGATCGTCGACTAGCGTGCCGCCCGTGGTCACCGACGAGTCGCGCTGCCCCTGCCTGAGCGGCAACCCCTACGGCGAGTGCTGCGGCCCGCTGCACGCGGGCGCCGCGGCCCCGACCGCCGAGCGGCTCATGCGGTCGCGGTTCAGCGCGTTCGCCCTCGGCCTGCCCGAGTACCTGCTGCAGACGTGGCACCCGCGCACCCGCCCGGCGAGCCTCGAGCTCGACCCGGCCCAGCGCTGGACGCGGTTGGACATCCTGTCGACGGAGTCCGGCGGCCCGTTCGACTCTCGCGGCACCGTCGCCTTCCGCGCGTGGTGGCGCACCGACGACGAGCGGGGCACACTCGAGGAGACGAGCGACTTCGTGCGCGAGCACGGCCGGTGGTCCTACGTGGACGGCACGGTGTCCTGAGCGCCTCCGTCCGCAGACAGGAGCACACCGTGCCGGACCGTGACCTCGCCGCCTTCGGCGCCCACACCACCGCCGCCGAGGTCGTGGCGGGGCTCGACCTCCGAGGACGGACCGCCGTCGTGACCGGTGCCGCCTCGGGCATCGGCGTCGAGACGGCCCGAGCGCTCGCCGGGGCCGGCGCGACCGTGACCCTGGCGGTCCGCGACGTCGAGGCCGGACAGCGGGTCGCGGCGGACATCGCCCGCACCACCGGGCGCACGGCACCCGACGTCGCCGAGCTCCACCTCGACCGCCCGGCCTCCGTGGAAGCGTTCGCGGCGTCGTGGTCCGGTCCCCTCGACGTCCTGGTCGCCAACGCCGGGGTGATGGACAGCCCGGAGTCGTACACCTCGGCCGGGTGGGAGACGCAGTTCGCCACGAACCACCTCGGGCACTTCGCGCTGGCCATCGGGCTGCACGAGGCGCTCGCCGCGGCCTCCGGTGCGCGGATCGTCTCGCTGTCGTCGAGCGGGCACGGCAGCTCGCCGGTCGTGTTCGACGACCTGTTCTTCCGGCGTCGCCCGTACGAGCCCGGACTCGCCTACGCCCAGTCGAAGACCGCCAACGTCCTCTTCGCCGTCGAGGTCGGACGACGATGGGCCGCCGACGGGATCACGGCGAACGCGTGCATGCCCGGAGGGATCTGGACGGGGCTGCAGAAGCACTGGGACCCGGAGGTGCTCGCGGCGACGAAGGTCTCCGCGGCGGACGTCGTCAAGTCCCCGGAGCAGGGCGCGGCGACGTCGGTGCTCCTCGCCACCGCTCCGGAGTTCGACGGCGTGAGCGGCCGGTACTTCGAGGACTGCCACGAGGCCGCCGTCGTCGACCGCATCACCGACGGGCTGCACGGCGTGCTCCCGTGGGCGCTCGACCCGGCCGCCGCCGAGCGGCTCTGGGACGTCTCGGTCGCGTTGCTCGACGCCGAGGCGCGAGCTCGACGCTGACCGAGGCTCAGGCCCCGATGGTCTCCGGCAGGCCCACGGAGGCGCGCATCGCCCTCCGCACGTCGGCCTCGGCCGGCAGGAGCTCGTCCTGGTCACCGCTCAGGAAGAACCGGATCTGCCCGAGGGCCTGCTCGGCGAGCATGTCGAGCCCGTTCAGCACGCGCCCGCCGGCGTCCGCCCACCGGGTCGCGACGGCAGTCGGCCAGGGCTCGTAGGCCACGTCGAAGAGCACCGCGTCCGGCCCCGACGGCACGAGGTCGAGCGTGTCCGCCGCACCCCCGGGCAGCGTCGAGACGACGAACCCGTGACGGGTCCCCGGCAGCTCGGTCAGGGGGAGCACCTCGAGCGAGACCCCGAGCCGCACGGCCAGGTGGACGAGTTGTCCGGCCTTCGCGGTGTCGCGCAGGAACACCCGCACGAGCGACGCCCCGAGCCGCACGGCCGCGGTGAGGGCGCTCGCCGCGGTCGCACCGCCGCCGAGGACGGTCGCCTCGCCCGGGAGGTGTCCGAGCGCCTCGACCGGGCGCACGATCCCCTCGACGTCGGTGTTCGCGCCGGACCGCAGGACGGTGTCGCCGACCGTGCGGAACGCGATGGTGTTGGCGACCCCGAGCTCGTCGACGAGCGGGGTCGTCCGGTCGAGCATCGGCAGGACCTCGCGCTTGAGCGGCATGGTCAGGCTCAGGCCGCGCCAGTCGGGACCCAGCCCCGCGACGAACGCGTCCAGTCCGCCGGACGCGACCTCGTGCCTCCCGTACGTGAACGGCACCCCGAGCACGTCGTAGGCCGCTGCGTGCAGCGTGGGGGAGAGGGAGTGGGCGATGGGGGAGCCGAGCACCGCGAGGCGGGTCCGGGAGGGGTCGGAGTACATGTCCCCGTCAGCCTATCCAGGCGTGTTCCGCGCCGAGCGCTTAGGTTAGGCTTACCTTTGTGATCCGAACTCCCTCCCGCTTCCGCCGAGCGCTCGCCGCTGCCGGCGCCGTCGTCGCAGCGTCCCTCGTCCTCGCCGGGTGCGCCTCCGGCTCCGGTTCGTCGTCCGACGACGCCGCGACCACGTCCGCCGACGGCCAGTTCCCGGTGTCCATCACCACCGCCCTCGGCACCACGAAGATCGACTCGCAGCCGAAGCGCGTCGTCGCCCTCGGCTGGGGCGACGCCGAGACCGCGCTCGAACTCGGCGTGCAGCCCGTCGGCGCGAGCGACTGGCTCGCGTTCGGTGGCGACGGCGTCGGGCCGTGGCTCAAGGGCGCGTACACGAAGTCGCCGAAGATCATCCAGACGCTCGAACCGAGCTACGAGGACATCCTCAAGCTCAAGCCCGACGTGATCCTCGACGTGAAGTCGTCGGGTGACGAGGACCGCTACGCGAAGCTCTCCGCGATCGCGCCGACCGTGGCGATCCCGAAGGGCGGCGAGAACTACCTCGCCTCGACCGAGCAGCAGACCACGATGATCGCGAAGGCGCTCGGCAAGGAGGCCGCGGGCAAGAAGCTCCTCGCCGGCCTCGACGACGCCTACGCCGCCGCCCGCAAGGCGCACCCGGACTTCGCGGGCAAGTCGGCGGTCGTCGGCGCCTACACATCCGAGGGCTTCGGGGCCTACGCCTCGACGGACAGCCGCTCGACGTTCATGCGGAACCTCGGCTTCACGATCCCGAAGGCGATCGACGAGCAGGCCGGCAAGGCGTTCTCGGTGCACCTGTCGGACGAGAACCTCGACCTGCTGGACGCCGACCTCACGCTGATCCTGCCGATCTACGTCGAGGCGTCCAAGGCCGAGTCCGACCCGCTCTTCCAGAAGGTGCCGTCGGTCGAGGCCGGGCACGCCATCGTGTTCGACGACCCGGACGTGTCGTCGGCGTTCTCGATGGGGACCACTGCCGCGATCGAGTGGGCGCTCGAGAAGCTGCCGGACGAGTTCCAGGCGAAGCTCGGCTGACGCCGACGCGGAACGACGGGAGGCGCGGTGCCGGCTGGCACCGCGCCTCCCGTCGTCCTGTGGTCGCGTCGCGAGCCGGCGTCCGGCCCGTCGCGACGCTGCGGTCAGGCGCCGAACGTCGAACCGAGGAACGCGAAGAGCAGAGCGATCAGCGGGAACGACCCCTGCACGAACGCGGAGTTGAGGTACCGGCGACCCGTGCCGAGCAGGACCACGGCGGCACCGAGCATCGACGCCGTCGAGAACACCACGAGCGTCCACCCGGTGGCCCCGTTGCCCGTGACGGCGAGCACCACACCGAGGATCGCGCCGATCGCGAGGAACAGGTTGTAGAAGCCCTGGTTGAACGCCATCGAGCGGGTGGCCTGGACCTCGGTCTCGGACGACAGGCCGAAGATCTTCCGCACACGGGGACTCGTCCACGCGACGGACTCGAGGAAGAAGATGTACACGTGCACGAGGCCCGCGAGGACCGCGAACACGCACGAGATCACGAGCAGGACTGACATGGTCCCCATTCTCGCAGTTCCGAAGCCGTGCTCAGTTCCCGCTCAGGTTCCGGTCGCCGGCCGCCGACGTAACCGACACCTGCCGAGCGGTCGCGGCCGTTAGGCTCGGGGCATGAGCGACGACGACACCACGCCCCAGTACGACCCGGCGGCCGTCGCCGAACTGGCCAGCATCCGCCAGAGCATCGACAACATCGACGCCGCGGTCATCCACATGCTCGCCGAGCGCTTCAAGTACACCCAGCGGGTCGGTTACCTCAAGGCAGCCGCGGGGATGCCGGCGGCCGACCCGGGGCGCGAGCAGATCCAGGTCGCACGACTCCGCTCCCTCGCCGCCGAGTCGCACCTCGACCCCGCCTTCGCGGAGAAGTTCCTGAACTTCATCGTCGCCGAGGTCATCCACCACCACGAGCAGATCGCCGGCGGCGACGAGTGAGCGACGCGCTCCCGACGCTGCTCGTCGGCTCGTACACGGCCACCGGCGGCGGGAACGCGACGGGCATCTCGATCGTGCCCGGCGGACCGGTCGGGGGTGCGGACGGCGGCGCGCCGACGGCTCGCACGGTCGCGGTCATCGACGACCCGTCCTTCCTGGCCGTCTCCGGTGACCGGGTCTACGCCGTGTCCGAGACGGCCGACGGCGGTGTCTCGGCCTTCCGACTGGGCGGCTCGTCGCTCGAGCACCTCTGGGACGCTCCGGCCGGCGGCGACGCCCCGTGCCACGTGCGCGTCGACCCGTCCGGTGCGCTCGTCGTCACCAACTACGTCTCCGGTACCGTCACGGCGGTCTCGCTCGCCGCAGCGGAGTCGCACGCCGCGTCGGTGCTCGGCAGCGACGGGCTGATCGGCGCGCACGGCAGCGACGACCAGGTGACGGTGCCCGCGTCGGCGCTCGTCACCGAGGTCCTCCCCGACGCCACCGGCCCCGTCGAGGACCGGCAAGAGGGCCCGCACGCCCACCAGTCGACCGCGACGCCGGACGGCACCGTGCTCGTGGCGGACCTCGGCGGCGACGCCCTGCACGAGTTCCGGATCACGGGCGCCCCGAGCATCGAGCAGGTCCGCGTCCACCACGTCACCCCGGGTGTCGGACCGCGGCACCTCACCTGGTACGAGGGCGACCTCATCGTGGCCGGTGAGCTCGACGGCCGGGTCCACCGCCTCCGCCGCGACGGCTCGGGGTCGTTCGTGTCGGTGGCCTCCGCGGCGACCTTCACCGGCGAGGTCGGCGAGTCGCTCCTCAGCCACATCGAGGTCGACGACGCCGGGCGCGTGTACGTCGCGGTGCGCGGGCGCGACCTCGTGGTGGTGCTCGACGCATCCGACGGCGGGCTGTCGCTCGTGGGGTCGGCGTCCTCCGGTGGGGTGTGGCCCCGGCACTTCGCACGGGTGCCCGGGTTCCTCCTCGTGGCGAACCAGATGTCCGACGCGATCGCGGTCCTGCCCCTCGGCGAAGACGGTGTCCCGGGCGAGGCCGTCGCGCAGATCGCGGTCGGCACGCCGGCGTGCGTCGTCCCGGTCGTCGTGCCGGTCTGAGACCGACCCCATGGACGCGTCCTACACCCTCGTCCCCGGCCCACCTCCCCTCGACGACTACCTCCGGCTGCGCCGTGACTCCGGCCTGACGCCGAAGAACGCCGACCAGGGCGCCGGGGCGATCGCCGGCAGCTGGTCCGCCTGCCACGTCCTCGATCCCGACGGGCGGCCCGTCGCGATGGGCCGGACGATCGGCGACGGCGGCTGGTACTTCCACATCGCCGACATCGCGACCGACCCGGCGCACCAACGCCGGGGGATCGGTCGTGCGGTGGTCGCCTGGCTCGTCGCGGACATCCGCTCCCGGGCACCCCGTGGCGCGTACGTCACCCTCGTCGGCGACCCGCCCGGGCAGCGGCTCTACCGATCGCTCGGCTTCGACGACGTGGCACCGAGCCTCGGGATGGCGCTGCTGACCGACTGACCGGCCGGGCGGTCAGGACTCGATGACGTTCTCGAACGGTCGGCCCTCGGCCAGCGCGGCCACCTGACGGCGCATCAGCTCGATCGACCGCGGCACGCTGAGGTCCGTGTTGCCGCCGACGTGCGGCGTCAGGACCGTGTTCGGCGTCGTCCAGAGCGGGTGCCCGTCGGGCAGGGGTTCGGGATCGGTGACGTCGAGCGCTGCCGAGAGCCGTCCGGACCGCAGCTCGGCGACGAGGGCATCGGTGTCGACGACCTTGCCGCGGGCGACGTTCACCACGAGGGCGCCGTCGGGCAGCGCGGCGAGCAGGTCGGCGTCCACCAGCCGTTCGGTCTCGTCCGTCAGCGGGGCGATGAGCACCAGGACGTCGGTGGTCGCTGCGAGCTCCGGGAGTTCGCCGAACGCGTGGACCTGCCGGCCGTCCTGCTCACGCGCGGTCCGCGCCACCACGGTGACCTCGGTGCGGAACGCCTCGAAGCGGGTCGCGATGGCGGACCCGATCGCGCCGTAGCCGACCACGGTCACGCGACGGTCGGCGAGGGACCGGGTGGTCCGGGCGTCCCAGACGCCGTTCGCACGGTCGGCCTGGAACGCCCCGAGCTCGCGCAGCGACGTCAGCGCGAGCCCCACCGCGAGTTCGGCGGTCTCGTCGTCGTGGATGCCGCGGCCGTTCGCGAGCTGCGCGTGGCCGGGGACGTGCGGGACCGCGTGCTCGTACCCGGCGCTCGGCAGCTGCAGGAGCCGCAGGTTCGGCAGGTCGTGCACGTACTGCCACCGGTGCCGGCCACCGAAGTAGAACGGCAGGAACGCGATGGCCACGTCGTCGGGGCGTCCGTACGGTGCCTCGACGTCCCACACGTCGAGCTCGATGCCCTCCGGCACGGGGCCGAAGCGATCGACGAGTCCACGGAACGGCAGGGTGACGACGGGCATCAGTCGGTGCCCGTCGTCGTGGCGCTCCGGTCCGACCCGTTCAGGAGTCGGTCCGCGGCGAGAACGAGCCGTGGTCGTCGAGCGGACCCCGACCGACGTAGCCCTCGGTCACGTCCTCGACGATGACGTCCCCGAAGCGGCTCGGGAGCGTGGCGCCGTGGGTGCCGCGCAGCTCGTCGATCGTCGCCTCGAACGCACCCTGGACCTCGAGCGACCCGCTCGTGGCGTCCGTGACACCGATGCGGAGCACCGGGAAGCCGCGGCCGTCGCAGAGGCCCTGGAAGCGGACGTCGTCCTCGCGCCGGACGGTCACGATGACGCGGCCGGTCGACTCGGAGAACAGTGCGGTGGCGGTGTCGACGCCGTCGCGGGCCTCGAGCTCGTCGAGCACGACGCGGGCACCGAGCCCGAACCGGAGAACCGACTCGGCGAGGGTCTGGCCGAGGCCGCCGTCCGCCAGGTCGTGGGCGCTCGTGAGCAGCTGCTCGTTCGCCGCGGCGTGCAGGAGGTCCGCGAGGGCCTTCTCACGCTCGAGGTCGACCGCCGGCGGACGGCCACCGAGGTGTCCGTGCACGGTGCCGGCCCAGGCCGACCCGTCGAGCTCGAGCGACGTGGTGCCGAGCAGGTAGATGTTGTGGCCGTCGTCCTGCCAGCCGGAGGGCACGCGCAGCGCGACGTCCTCGATCACGCCGAGGACACCGACGACCGGGGTCGGGTGGATCGGGGTGGTGCCGGTCTGGTTGTAGAACGACACGTTGCCGCCCGTGACCGGGATCCCGAGCTCCATGCAGCCGTCGGCGAGGCCCTCGACCGCTTCGGAGAACTGCCACATGACCTCGGGGTTCTCGGGGGAGCCGAAGTTCAGGCAGTCGGTCACGGCGGCCGGGACGGCACCGGTGACGGCGACGTTCCGGTAGGCCTCGGCGAGGGCCAGCCGGGCGCCCTGCTTCGGGTCGAGCTGGCAGTAGCGGCCGTTCGCGTCGGTCGCGATCGTGACGCCGAGCCCGGTCTCCTCGTCGACGCGGATCATGCCGCCGTCGTCGGGGAAGGAGAGCGCCGTGTTGCCGAGCACGTAGGTGTCGTACTGGTTCGTCACCCAGTTCTTCGACGCCAGGTTCGGGGAGCCGAGCAGCTGCAGGAACTGCGCCTTGAGGGCGGGTCCGTCGGCCGGGCGGTCGAGCGATGCAGCCGAGTCGGCCTGCAGCGCATCGATCCAGGTCGGGTAGGCCACGGGGCGGTCGTAGATCGGGCCGTCGACGGCGACCGTGCGCGGGTCGACGTTCACGATCTCCTGGCCCTGCCAGTCGATGACGAGCCGGCCGGTGCCGGTGACCTCGCCGAGGACGCTGGTCTCGACCTCCCACTTGCCGACGACGCTGAGGAACTCGTCGAGCTTCTCGGGGCGGACGACCGCCATCATGCGCTCCTGGCTCTCCGACATGAGGATCTCCTCGGCGGTGAGCGTGGGGTCGCGCAGCAGGACGTCGTCGAGCGAGATGTGCATGCCGCCGTCGCCGTTCGACGCGAGCTCGCTCGTGGCGCAGGAGATGCCGGCGGCACCGAGGTCCTGGATGCCCTCGACGAGTTCCTTCTGGAACAGCTCGAGGCAGCACTCGATGAGCACCTTCTCGGCGAAGGGGTCGCCGACCTGGACGGCGGGACGCTTGGTCGGGCCGCCCTCGGTGAAGGTGTCGGAGGCCAGGATCGACGCGCCGCCGATGCCGTCGCCACCGGTGCGGGCACCGAAGAGCACGACCTTGTTGCCGGCACCCGAGGCGTTCGCGAGGTGCAGGTCCTCGTGGCGGAGGACCCCGACCGCGAGGGCGTTCACCAGCGGGTTGCCCTGGTACACCGGGTCGAAGTAGGTCTCGCCGCCGATGTTCGGCAGGCCGAGGCAGTTGCCGTAGAACGAGATGCCGCCGACCACACCGTGGACGACGCGCTGCGTGTCCTCGTGGTCGATCGCGCCGAAGCGGAGCTGGTCCATCACGGCGACCGGGCGGGCACCCATCGAGATGATGTCGCGGACGATGCCGCCGACACCGGTCGCGGCGCCCTGGTACGGCTCGACGTAGGACGGGTGGTTGTGCGACTCGACCTTGAAGGTCACCGCCCAGCCGTTGCCGACGTCGATGACACCGGCGTTCTCGCCCATGCCGACCATGAGGTTCTTCGTCATCTCCGGCGTGACCTTCTTGCCGAACTGCCGGAGGTAGTTCTTCGAGGACTTGTACGAGCAGTGCTCGGACCACATCACGGAGTACATCGCGAGCTCGCCCGAGGTGGGGCGGCGGCCGAGGATCTCGCGGATCTTCGCGTACTCGTCGGCCTTCAGCCCGAGCGCCTCGTACGGCTGCTCCTTGTCGGGCGTGGCTGCGGCGTCCTGGACGGTGTCGGGCTTCGGGCGGACGTGTGTCGTCACGGTGGTGTCGTTCCCTGTCACTGGAGTCGTGTTCGTCGGCGTGGTCGTCACTTGACGAGCGTCGACTCGATCACGGAGGTGAAGAAGGTGAGGCCGTCCGTGCCGGAGGCCATCGCCGCGGGGGTGTCCGGGCCGAACCCGGGCTCCGTCGCGTGCTCGGGGTGCGGCATCAGGCCGACGACGTTGCCGCGCTCGTTGGAGACGCCCGCGATGTCGTCGATCGACCCGTTCGGGTTCACGCCGACGTAGCGGAACACGACCTGGCCGTTGTCCTCGATGCGCTTGATCTCGTCGGCGTCCGCGACGAAGCGGCCGTCGGCGTTCTTCAGCGGGATGGTGATCTCCTGCTGGGCCGTGAAGCCGCTCGTCCACGCCGTGGCGGTGGTCTCGACGCGGAGCTTCTGGTCGCGCCGGATGAACTGCTGGTGTGCGTTGCGGGTGTGCGCGCCCGGGACCAGTCGTGCTTCGGCGAGCATCTGGAAGCCGTTGCAGATGCCGAGCACGGGCATCCCCTTGCCGGCGGCGTCGATGACCTCGGCCATGATCGGGGCCTTCGCCGCGATCGCACCGGCACGCAGGTAGTCGCCGTAGGAGAACCCGCCGGGGAGGACGATCGCGTCGACGCCCTGCAGGTCGTGGTCGCCGTGCCAGAGCGCGACGGGGTCGGCGCCGGCGAGGCGGACCGCGCGCTGGGCGTCGCGGTCGTCGAGCGAGCCCGGGAACGTGATGACGCCGATGCGCACCGGTGTCACTCGCCTTCGACCGTCACGGACACGACGTCCTCGATGACGGCGTTGGAGAAGACGTCGGCGGCGATCTCGCGGACCTCGGCCAGCTTCTGGTCGTCGACCGGGCCGTCGACGGCCACCTCGAAGCGCTTGCCGATGCGGACGTTGGTCAGGTCTGCCTTGCCGAGACGGGCGAGGGCGTTGCCCACCGCCTTGCCCTGGGGGTCGAGGATCTCGGCCTTCGGCATGACCTCGACGACGATCGTTGGCACGTGTTCACTCCAGCACTTCGGGGATGGGTGGGACGCGAACAGTCTACGGGGCGCGCGCGGCGCGTCGGACGCGCTTGCGCTCGGTTGTTCGAAGGCGTACATTCCACTTGGAATAATCGGTACGGACCAGTCCAGGAGGCACGGATGGCGTCGCTCACGCCCCTCGCGTTCGCCGCGCTCGGGCTCCTCGCGGAGTCACCCATGCACCCCTACGAGATGTTCCAGACGATGCTGCAGCGTCGCGAGGACCAGAACGTCAAGGTCCGACCGGGCACGCTCTACCACCAGATCGGTCGCCTGGTGGACCTCGGCTACGCCGAGGCGCTCGGCACCGCGCGGGAGGGCAACCGACCGGAACGCACCACCTACGCGATCACCGACCACGGGCGCACCGCGCTCGAGGACGGCCTTCGCCGCATGATCGCCGAACCCGCCGACGAGTACCCGGAGTTCCAACTCGCGGTCTCGCACGTCGACAACCTGAGCGCCGAGGACGCGGCGACCGCCCTGCGCGCCCGCGCCCGCGCACTCCGGACGGAACGCGAGCAGTACGACGAAGCCGCCACGGGCCTCCAGGCCAAGCGTCTCGCGGACCGCTTCTGGCTGGACGTGTCGTACGTCCGTGCCATGCTCACCGCGCAGATCGAGTGGCTCGACGCCGCGGCCGACCGGATCGCGAGCGGCGACATCCCCTGGGACGGCCCGGCCGTCCCCACCGACACAGGCACCACCACGAACAGCAAGGAACCCACTCGATGACCTCCGTCTCGACCACCACCGAGAAGAAGCCGTGGCCGGCCCTCTGGGCCCTCGTCGTCGGCTTCTTCATGATCCTCGTCGACTCGACGATCGTGTCCGTCGCGACGCCGACCATCGCCGCGAAGCTCGACGCCAGCATCAACTCCGTCATCTGGGTGACGAGCGCCTACCTGCTCGCCTACGCCGTGCCGCTCCTCATCACCGGCCGGCTCGGTGACCGCTTCGGGCCGAAGGTCATGTACCAGATCGGGCTCGTGGTGTTCACGCTCTCGAGCCTCTGGTGCGGGCTCGCCGGCTCGATCGAGGTGCTCATCGTCGCCCGTGTGGTCCAGGGGCTCGGTGCGGCGATGATGACGCCGCAGACGATGGCCGTGATCACGCGCATCTTCCCGCCGCAGAACCGCGGCGCGGCGATGGGTCTGTGGGGTGCCGTCGCCGGTGTCGCCTCGCTCGTGGGCCCGATCGTGGGCGGCCTGCTCGTCGACGGCTTCGGCTGGGAGTGGATCTTCTTCGTCAACGTCCCGGTCGGTGTGGTCGCGTTCGTGCTCGCGCAGCGCTTCGTCCCGTCGTTCGACCGGCACGGGCACCGCTTCGACACCCTCGGCATCGTCCTGAGCGCCGTCGGCATGTTCCTGCTCGTCTTCGGCATCCAGGAAGGCGAGACCTACGACTGGGGCACCATCACCGGCCCGATCTCGGTCTGGTCGCTCATCATCGCCGGCATCGTCGTGCTCATCGCCTTCGTGGTGTGGCAGGGCGTGCAGAAGGGTGAGCCGCTCCTGCCGCTCGGCCTCTTCAAGGACCGCAACTTCACGCTCGCGAACATCGCCATCACCGCGGTCGGCGTCGCCATCTCGTCGTTCGCCCTGCCGATCATGCTCTGGGCGCAGGACGTGCTGACGTTCAGCCCGACCCAGGCTGCGCTGCTCCTCGTCCCGCAGGCCGTGCTCTCGGCCGGCCTCGCCCCGCTCGTCGGCAAGAACCTCAACCGGTGGAGCCTCCGCTGGGTCGCGGCGTTCGGCCTCGCCTGCTTCTCCGGCGCGCTGTTCTGGTTCGGGTCGCTCCTGGCATCGGGTGCCGACTGGGGCTGGGTGCTCCTGCCGTCGACGCTCCTCGGCCTCGCGAACGCCTGCATGTGGGGGCCGCTCTCGGTCTCCGCGACGCGCAACCTGCCGCCGAAGCTCGCCGGCGCCGGCTCGGGCGTCTACAACACCACGCGGCAGATCGGTGCCGTCCTCGGCTCGGCCGGCATCGCGGCGCTGATCGAGGCGCGGATCACGGCCAACTTCCCGGCGTCCACCGGCGGCACGAGCGCCGGCGGTGCGGAGCAGCAGGTCGGGGCGCTCCCGGCCTTCCTGCAGCAGCCGTTCGCCACCGCTATGGGGCAGTCGCTCGTCCTGCCCGCCGTGGTGCTCGGCATCGGGATCGTCGCCGCGCTGTTCCTGGCGAAGCCGAAGCAGACCGTGGCGTGGCAGCAGACCGGCGGCACGTCCGACGGGTCGCCCGCGTCTGCGTCCGACGGCAGCGTGGTGGGGTCCGAGCAGCGTCACGGTGTCCACGCCGCGGCGCCCGCTCCGGAGACCGCCGAGGCCGAGCTCGCCGCGACCGACCACCACGGGCGGCACGCCGACGCCTAGTCCGAGCCAGCCCGGAGCCCCGTGTCGCACTCGTGCGGCGCGGGGCTCCGTCGCGTGCGGGGCGACTTCGCGACAAGACACGTCGTGATCGACTCGTGGAACGTCGTTCTCTGCGCGTGCATCCACTGCGTGTACATCGGTCGACAAGACACCCGTCGATCGACCGGCACGATGTCGATGTCGCGGCGTCACGACCGACACCGACCCCCCCGCGTCACCCGCGGCGCTGCAGGTGCGCCCGGGTGAGCTCCGCTATCTCCTCGTCGGTGAGGGCGTCGACGGTGCGGGCCTCGCGGCGGTCGGACCGCTGCCACCGGATGAACAGCGAGATGAGCACCGGCACGTCCGCGACCTCGGCGATGAACCACAGCAGGTCCCCGGCGAGGTGCTGGTCGCGCAGGGGCGACGGGAACCACGGTTGCCCGACCGCCGCCGTGACCGATCCGTCGAGCACGTGGTTCGTGATCCGGAGCACGATGCCCGGGATCGCGTCCGCCATGAGCTCGACGAACGCGAGCAGGAACTCCATCGTGACGAACGTCGACGAGCGGAGGATCCCCGGCTCGGACAGCGGGGTCAGCAGGGCGAACCCGAGCATCGGCACGAACACCGTGATCGCCGTCGCCCAGACCGGGGACTCGCGGATCGTCGCCGAGAACGGGGTGAGCAGCACGCAGAACAGCGCGAGGGCGATCAGCGGCGAGACGACCGCGTTGCCGAGGACCCGTGCCGGACGCGATGCGAGCGCTGCGGAGGCTGCCTGCGCGAGGCGAGCCGGGCCTCCCGAGCGGAGTAACGAGACGGGCGCGGCGAACGCGGCGAAGGTGGGGACCGCGAAGAAGAGCAGGGCCAACCGCAGCACGAACGCCCACCGGAGGTCCTGGTCGTGGATGCCGACGATCCCGAACTGCAGGATGCCGAACAAGATGAGCGCCCCGACGAAGGCGAGCGTCCGCCACCACGGCCACCGGGTGCCCCGCCTGGCGGCACCGACGACCCACCAGCCGTAGGTGACCGCGGCCACGGCGATGAGGACGGCCGCGAGCGGGTCGAGGTGCCACGTGCTCCAGAACTCGGGTGTCGACGGCGTGGGGTGCCTCCTCGAGGATCGTGCGGCCGACGACAATCCTCCGCCCGGCACGCGCCCCGGAGCAGCCCCTGCCGGTGAGAACCGGTTCAGATCCGGGCGGCGCTCCGGGTCGGCACGGTCCTCGTCAGGAGCCGGACCCCCACCGGCACGGCCAGTGCACCGAGCAGGGCGACCCCGAACGACAGGTGCAGCTGCATCACCGCGAAGGCCGGCCCGATCGTGCAGAGCGCCGCGACGGCGAGCACGGGCCAGGCCGGGCGATCGGTGCCGGGGACGAGCCGGGGGAGCGGCCGGTCGAACCGACGCAGCGCCCGGGCGGTGCCGAGGGCGACCGCGAGGAGGACGACGAGGGCCACCCCACGGGTCGCCCACCACGTCGGCGACCCCGGCGCCGGGAACGGCACGCCGACGAGCAGGGCGACCCCGTTCAGCGCGATGAACAGCGGCAGGTGCCAGAGGTAGATCGTCATCCCGTCCCGGCCGAGCAGGAAGACGGCGCCCTGGGCCGCGCGGGTGCGCATCAGCCGGGTGAGCGGGGCGTGCACGACCTGGACGAGGCAGGCCTGGGCGATCGCCAGGACGGCGAGCGGGAGCATCGGCGGGTTGAGGTCCTGCAGCATGTCCGGAGCCCAGAGCCCGATCGACGTCAGGGGCACGAGCACGCCGTACCCGGCCGCGGCGACGGCGACGAGCAGCACGCGCGATCGTCGGGCGAACCAGCCGTCGGCCCAGAGGAAGCCGAGCTGCTGCGCGAAGAGCCACACCGGGCCGAGGTTGAGGAGACCGACCTCTGCCGACCCGGTGGCGAAGCGCACGCCGTCGACGGCCGCGGCGAGCACGAGCAGTGCGCCGAGCGTGCGCCACGGAGCGCGTTCGTGGAGTCGCATCATGACCGGCACGCAGCACTGGGTGATCCCGTACGCGGCGAGGAACCAGAGCGGGGAGCCGATGCCGAACGCGACCTCGGCGAGGAGCCCCGGCGGCGTGCCGAGCAGCGTGGCGACGCCCAGGCCGAGCGCGAGCACCGCGAAGAGCGGGATCGCCGGCCGGAAGAGCCGCACGAGCCGCGTCGCCACGAAGTCCCGCGCGCCGCCGCCGCGCGCGACCGTGGAACGCCACCCCACGGCGCTGGCGAAGCCGCCGACCACGAAGAAGAGCGGCATCACCTGGCCGATCCAGGTCGCGGCGACGTACCAGGGGAGTTCCTGGAGCGGACTCGTCACCGCGATGCCGCCCGCCCCCACGGCGACACCGACCATCGTGACGTGCACGAAGACGACGAGGACGACGCAGGCCGTCCGGATGAGGTCGACGACCAGGTCCCGCTGCGCGATGATCCCCCGGGCGTCCTGAGCGCTGTGCGCCTGCTGCGGCAGGCCCTGCTGCATGGACATGGCGGGACGGTAGCGCGGGTTCCCGCCCTCCCAGCGTCGTTCCAGCCGATCGCGATCGGATCGTGACACATCGTATTCCGCCAAGGGCATGCGTCCGGCAGCGTCCGGCATGCGTCCCGCACGTCGCGTCGGCGCGCACGAGGGCCGGGAGGCGCGGGTCGAGCCGGTCGACCGGCCCACCCGCGCCCCGGGTCGGCTCAGGCCCGCGGTGCGTCCAGCTCCACTGTCGTGTCGTCCGCGCGTGACGTCCGTCCGATCCGACCGATCGCTCCCGCGACGACGGCGCCGAGCACGGGGAAGACCAGGAACACCCACCACTGCGCGAGCCAGTCCGGCCCCGCGAACACCGCGGTGGCGAACGACCGCGCCGGGTTCAGGGACGCGTTCGAGATCGGGATGAGCGTCAGCAGCAGGATCGTGAGGGTCGCGCCGATGACCACGGGCGCCGGGACCGCGCTCCCGCGGGCTCCGGTCACGCGGAGGATCACCGTCACGAAGACGGCGGTCGCGATCGTCTCGGCGAGGGCGACGCCGAGCAGGCTGGAACCGCCGGGACTCTGCGCGTCGAAGCCGTTCGAGGCGAAGCCGCCGTCGAGCGTGCTCTGCAGGGCGGTGGCCGGTCCGAGCCCGGCGAACAGGACGAGGACGGCAGCCCCGGCCGTGCCGCCGACGAACTGAGCGACGAGGTACGGGACGACGTCCGCCCACCGGTGCCGGCCGGCGACCGCGAGGCCGATCGTCACCGCGGGGTTGAAGTGTCCCCCGCTGACGGGACCGAACGCACTCGCGCCGATCATCACCACGAGGCCGAGGGTGAGCGCGACACCGAGCAGCCCGATCCCGAGCGTGTTGTGCTCGTCGGGGAACACGGCGGTGGAGGTCGCGGCGCCGACGAGGGCGAACACGAGCAGGAAGCTCCCCGCGGCCTCGGCGACGAGGCGGGAGGGGAGCGCGGCTGGGGCGGGAGCGACTGGTGGTGCATCTGTCATGCCCCACCGTTCGCGCTCGACCATCGGATCGCCTGGTGTACAGTGGCGGTGTTGTCTTGATCTCTGCAAAAGAAAGGCTCAGCATGGACGTCGACGCCGACCTGCTCCGCGCCTCCGGTCTCCGGGTCACGACACCACGGCTGGCGGTCCTCCGCGCGACGGAGACCATGCCGCACGCGACCGCCGACGACATCGTCACCGCGCTCGCCGCCGAGCTGCCCACCACGAGTCACCAGGCGGTGTACGGCGTCCTCGCAGCACTGACCGGCGTCGGACTGGTCCGGCGCATCGAGCCCGCGGGCAGCCCCGCCCGGTACGAGCGACGGACCGGCGACAACCACCACCACATCGTCTGCACGATGTGCGGCGCGATCGAGGACGTCGACTGCGCCGTCGGCCACGCGCCGTGCCTCACCCCGTCCGAGACGCACGGCTTCGCCGTCACCACGGCCGAGGTCACCTACTGGGGCATCTGCGAACAGTGTGCCGCCGCCGAACGCGACGACACCGTGGCCGTCCCGGCCTGACCGCCGACACCCCGACCCGGGGACGACCGCAGTCGTTCCCGCTCCCGGCACCGAACCGGGACCACGAGCAACCCGAGCACCCCTGACCGAACCAACCGTTCCACCCAAGGAGGAACCGTGTCCGACCAGAACACGACGCCCGGCCAGCCGGCCGGCACCCCCACCACGACCACCAACTCCGGCGCGCCGGTGTCGAGCGACCAGCACTCCATGGGTGTCGGCGCCGACGGCCCCCTCGCGCTGCACGACCACTACCTGGTCGAGAAGCTCGCCCAGTTCAACCGTGAGCGCGTCCCAGAGCGGGTCGTCCACGCCAAGGGCGGCGGTGCCTTCGGTACCTTCACCGTCACGCAGGACATCAGCAAGTACACCCGTGCCGCGTTCCTGCAGCCAGGCAAGCAGACCGAGATGCTCGCCCGCTTCTCGTCCGTCGCCGGCGAGCAGGGCTCCCCGGACACCTGGCGCGACCCGCGCGGCTTCGCGCTGAAGTTCTACACCGAAGACGGCAACTACGACCTCGTCGGCAACAACACCCCCGTGTTCTTCATCCGCGACGGCATCAAGTTCCCGGACTTCATCCGCTCGCAGAAGCGCCTGCCGGGTTCGCACCTGCGCGACCACGACATGCAGTGGGACTTCTGGACCCTGTCGCCCGAGTCCGCCCACCAGGTCACGTGGCTGATGGGCGACCGCGGCCTGCCGGCGTCCTGGCGCGAGATGGACGGCTTCGGCTCGCACACCTACCAGTGGATCAACGCCGAGGGCGAGCGCTTCTGGGTGAAGTACCACTTCCTCACGGAGCAGGGCCACAAGACCCTGACGCAGGAGGACGCCGACCGCATCGCCGGCGAGGACGCGGACTTCCACATCCGTGACCTGCACGCGGCCATCGAGCGCGGCGACAACCCGCGCTGGACCCTCAAGGTGCAGGTCATGCCCTACGCCGACGCCGAGGGCTACCGCTTCAACCCGTTCGACCTGACGAAGGTGTGGCCGCACGCGGACTACCCGCTCATCGAGGTCGGCACGATGGAGCTCAACCGCAACCCGGAGAACTACTTCGCGCAGATCGAGCAGGCGACCTTCGCCCCCTCGAACTTCGTCCCCGGCATCGCGGCGAGCCCCGACAAGATGCTCCTCGCGCGCATCTTCAGCTACGCGGACGCGCACCGCTACCGCGTCGGCACGAACCACGCGCAGCTGCCCGTGAACGCCCCGAAGAACGAGGTGCACTCGTACTCGAAGGACGGCGCGATGCGCTTCGACTTCCAGCAGTCCGAGGTCCCGGTCTACGCGCCGAACTCCCTCGGCGGTGCGCACGCCGACCCGGCCGCGACCGACGAGACCCCCGGCTGGGAGTCCGACGGCGCGCTGCAGCGCTCCGCCGCGACCCTCCACCCCGAGGACGACGACTTCGGTCAGGCCGGCACCCTGGTGCGCGAGGTCCTCGACGACGCCGCCCGTGAGCGCCTGGTCGGCAACATCGCCGGGCACGTCTCGAAGGTGACGCGCGACGACCTGCGCGAGCGGGTGTTCGCCTACTGGACGAACGTCGACGCCGACCTCGGCGCGCGCGTGCGCGCAGCGGTCACGCCGAGCGCGCCCGGTTCGAACGAGGACCCGGAGAAGGTCGCGGTCGAGGCGTAAGCCCCGCTCTCACCAGACGGGAGGCGCGGTGCGGGTCGAACCCGTACCGCGCCTCCCGTCTGTGCGCGGTCCCACGACGACTGCGCACGGTCCACCGCGTGCAGTCGTCGTCCTGCTGCGCAGGTCCGGTGCGATTCCTAGACCTGCTGGCCGTTCAGCCAGATGGGGCCGGCCGGCCAGTCCTCGAGCCGCTCGGCCACGGGGAGCACCATCCAGCCGCCCTGGTCGGTCATCGGCAGCCCGGCGCCCTCGGCCGTGAACGCCGTGTAGTCCGCGACGACGTCGTCGAACACGTGCCAGCCGAGGTTCGCGTAGAACGGCACCCGGTTCTCACCGGCACCGAGGAACCCGTACGGCACCGCCAGCCCCTCGAGCACAGCGTGCGCACGCTCCATCAGGTCGCGGCCCTTGCCGGTGCCCTGCAGTCGTGGCGACACCGCGACGAGGCCGGTGTCGCCGACGAGCACGTCCCGGCCGCCGACGGTGATGAACATCCGGCGGATCCCGACGTGGGCGAGGACGACGTCGTCGGCGTCACGGGCGAGCACGCGCCGCTCGGGCTGCATGCCCGCCCAGCTGCGGCCGCCCACGTACCAGTGCGACCAGTCGGGGAACGCCTGCCCCAGGAGCGCTGCGATCGCCTCGTGGTCGGGGAGCGACAGCGTGCTCTCCTCGACCACCTCCCACCGGATGTCCTCAGTCACGGGTCCATCCTGCCGGAGACCGTCCGTCCCGGCGCGGTGGGGTCAGCCGCGACCCGGCGCCGTGACCTCGATCCGGTTCGCCCACGGGTCCTCGAAGGCGACCGTCCGGCCGTCGTCCGCCGACCGCACCCCGGAGTCGTGCATCCGCTCGACCAGGGCGCCGAGGTCGTCCGCACCGGGGACCTCGATCCGGACGAGACCGAGTCCGAGCGCGAGCTGGCGACGTCCGGCCCCGCGCGAGTTCCACGTGTTCATCGCCATGTGGTGGTGGTAGCCGCCGGCGCTGACGAACAGTGCCTCACCCCAACCGGCCGTGGTCGCGAAGCCGAGCCGGTCGACGTAGAACTCCTCGGCGGTGGCGACGTCCCCGACCGACAGGTGCACGTGGCCGACACGTCCGGGGCGTGCTGCTGCGCCGTCGAGGGCGTCCTGCGTGAGGTGCTCCTGCAGGAAGGCGTTCGGGTCGACGGAGATGGTGGCCATGTCGACCATGCCGTGCGTCCACGACCACTCGGTGCGGTCGCGGTCCCAGTAGAGCTCGACGCCGTTGCCCTCGGGGTCGGTGAAGTAGAAGGCGTTGCTGACGAGGTGGTCGGCGCTGCCCGTGAAGGTCTGCGGGTACCGGGTCGCGACGGAGTAGAGCGCGGCGGCCAGGTCGGCCTTCGTGTCGAACAGGATCGCGGTGTGGAACAGGCCGGCGTCGTGCGGCCCGGCGTGCTGCATCGACGGCGCGTGCTCGAGGATGACGATCGGGGTCGTGCCGCGCCCGAGCACCGCCACACCGCCCTCGTTCGACAGGAGGGACAGCCGCACGCCGTCGCGGTAGTAGCCGATCATGCGGTCGAGGTCGGCGACCCGGAGCGTCACGGCGCCCATCGAGGTGTCGGCGGCGAGGAGGTCCTGCGTGGTCATGCGACCAGTGTGCGCCCATTTGGTTGACGCGTCAACCAAATGGGCGTGACGTCTGCCATCGCAAGCGTGGCGCGTGCCATCGCGAGCACGGCGTGTGCCATCGCACTCGGTGTCCTGTCGGCTGCGCGGCCCCGGGCAGGGCCAAGATGGAGGGATGCCACGCACACGACGACTGCCGGACCGAGTGGACGGGCGCGGTGGTGGCCGTCCGGACCGCCGCGACCTGCCGATCGAGCAGATGCGCGACCGGATGTCGTCGTACGTCTACGGCAACATCACCGTGCTCGCCGCCGCGATCGCCGTGGACCCCGCCGCGATCCACCACGGCTCGGCGGTGTGGGCGGTCCTCGGCACCGCGGTGCTCACGTACCTCGCGCACGTGCTGTCGCACCTGGTCGCGCACGGGCTCGGGGACGACGACGCGTCCGACGACGTCCGTCGCGAGTCCGTGGTCACCATCGTCCGCAACGCGAACCCGATCGCCACGTCCGGCCTCATCCCCGCGGTGCTGTACGCCGTCGCGTGGATCGGCTGGCTGCCCGCGTCGTGGGCGCAGACGGCCGCGCTCGTGATCCTCGTGGTCCGCATCGGCATGGTCGGTGTGTTCATGCAGCGGTTCAGCGGCAAGCGGCCGACGTTCCTCGGGCTCTGGGGCGGCATCGTGCTCGCCGCCGTCGCGTTCGTCATCGGTGTCGTCAAGGTGGTGCTGACGCATTGAGTGACGAAGCCGTCCCCGAGCCCCGCAGGCGTGCCCGCTGGAAGTTCCTCCGTGACCTCGCGATCATCGTGGTCGTCGCGCTGCTGGCGTCCTTCCTGGTGAAGTCGTACCTCGTCCGGTCGTTCTTCATCCCCTCACTGTCGATGGCGAACACGCTCCTGGTCGGCGACCGGGTGCTCGTCAACGAACTCGTCCCCGGAGTGGTGCCGCTCCGACGCGGCGACGTCGTCGTCTTCGAGGACCCGGGCGGCTGGCTCGGGCCCGGGCAGGGGAACGACCTCATCAAGCGGGTGATCGGCCTGCCCGGCGACACCGTCTCGTGCTGCGACGCGCAGGGGCGCCTGTCGGTGAACGGTCACGCGGTCGACGAGTCGTACGTCGTGCTGCAGCCCGGCTCCGACCGGGTCGCGCTGACCGACTTCTCGGTGACCGTGCCGAAGGGCCGGCTCTGGGTGATGGGCGACAACCGGTACGACTCCGCCGACTCCCGGGCGCACGGGACCGTCCCGGTGTCGGACGTCGTCGGTCGGGCGTTCGTCACGACCTGGCCGGTGTCGCGGTGGACGGTGCTGTCACGGCACGGCGACGTCTGGGACGCGGTCCCGGACCGGTGATCGACGGCGAACGGCCGACCCGTTGCGCGACGCGGACGGGGGTCTCGCGTGCGCCGGACGGTCACGGTAGCGTTCGGTGGCCCGCCGGACCCGGCGCGCGGATCGTCGAACGGAGGCTCTCGTGACGTCCTCCGACCAGCCGTTCGACTACCGCTCCGGCGGCGACGAGCACGTCTCCCTCCGGAAGATCCGCACCGGTGGGCCGCAGGCCGGCACGATCGGCCCCCGCCCCGACCACGTCGTCTTCGTGCTCGCCAACGGACGGGCGACGCTGACCGCCGACGACGGCAGCGAGTGGGACGTCGGGCCCGGACGACCGATGATGCTGTCGGCACCCGTCGCGTACGCGTTCGACACCGACGCGACCGCGATGACGCTCCTGCACGTCGCGCCCGCGATGCTCGGCGACGCCGAGGAGCCGTCGGAGTTCGTGCAACCGGACGCCGCCGACCCCGGCGTCGAGCCCCTGCTGACCCTGCTGCGCGAGGTGACCGACCGCATCCTCGACCCCGACCTCGACGCCGCCGAGCGGGCAGCGCTGAACCGGCGGGTGGCCACGGTCGTGCTGTCGACGTTCACCCGGTCCCGCTCCGACGTCGAGCACCGGCTGCGTCGCGCCATCCGCTTCGTCCACGACCACGCGGACGAAGACCTCGAGGTCGCGGACATCGCCGCCAGTGCGGAGCTCAGCGAACGGGGTCTGCAGGACCTCTTCCGCCGACGGCTCGCGGTCACGCCGATGCGGTACCTCCGCGAGGTGCGCCTCGACCGCGTGCACCTCGAACTCACGTCCCGCCGGGGCGGGGTCGTGACGGTCCGCGACATCGCCCGGCGCTGGCGCTTCGCGCACCTCGGCCGGTTCGCGGCCTCGTACCGGCAGCGGTTCGGCGAGAGTCCGCACCAGACGCTCCGACGGTCGGGCCGATCCGAGGGCTGACCAGCCGGACCCCGTCCAGGAGGCGCGGTGCGGGTCCGACCCGCACCGCGCCTCCTGTGCGTCAGCAGCCCGTCGTCGTCAGCGTGACCGTCGCGACCTCGCCGTTCGACACGGTCGCCTCCTGCGGGCAGAGCTCGTTCGCCCGCACGGTCACCTTGCCCAGCGGAACCCCGGCGAAGTCCGCGGTGCCGCCCGGGAACACCCGCTGGTGCTCGGAGAGCTTCCCGGTCTCGGCGGTGAAGACCTTCACCTCGTAGGGGTGGTCCGCGGCGTTGGCCGACACGGTCACGGACAGCTGGCCGGTGGAGTCGTGCGCACCGCAGCCGGTGAGCGTCAGGGCCGCGGCGACGCCGAGGACGAACACGGGGGCGACACGTCGGAGCACGTCGGCAAGGCTACGCCGTCCCGAGCAGCCAGCCGTTGTCCGCCGCGACCCGGAGCGCCTCGGTCGCGTTGCGCGCGGCGGTCTTCCCGATCGCGGACGACAGGTGGTTGCGGACCGTGCCCTCCGACAGGTGCAGCGACCCGGCGACCCCGGCCACGGTCGGCGCCGTGCGGAAAGCGATGAGCACGTCGGTCTCCCGCGGGGTGAGCGGGGACGGGCCGGCGGCGAGGGACTCCGCGGCGAGCACGGGGTCGACGACCCGGAACCCGCCCGCGACACGTCGGACGGCGTCGGCGAGCTGCTCGGCGGGGGTGTCCTTCACGACGAAGCCCGCGGCCCCGGCCTCCAGCGCGCGCCGGAGGTACCCGGGCCGGCCGAACGTCGTCACGATGAGGGACCGGCACGTGGGCAGCGAGCGGGCGAGGGCAGCGGCGGCACTGAGCCCGTCGGCGCCGGGCATCTCGACGTCGAGCAGTGCGACGGTGGCGCCGGACGACCGTGCTGCCTCGAGTACCTCGTCGCCGCGAGCCACCTGGGCGACGACCTCGATGTCCCGCTCGAGCGACAGCAGGGACGCGAGCGCACCGCGGACGAGCGCCTGGTCGTCGGCGAGGAGCACACGGATGGTCTCGGTCATCGTCGGTTCCTCTCGACCCGCAGCCGGAAGCCGCCCAGGTCGCTCGTGCCGGTGGTCAGGGTCGCCCCGACGGCGTCGGCGCGCTCGCGGAGCCCGCGCAGCCCGTTGCCCGGGGTGGTGGAGGCGGCGTCCGGGTCGAGCAGGCCCGTGCCGTCGTCCTCGATCGTCAGGGCGGACCGGGCGAGCGTGACCCGGACCCGGCTGGCGGCCGCGTGGCGGATGACGTTCGTGACGCCCTCGCGCAGGACCCACGCGAACAGGCTCCGGACATCGTCGGCCGCCGCGTCGCCGTCGCGGGGGAGCACCGCGTCGATCGCCGCGGCCTCGAGCGCCGCCCGCGCCGACACGAGTTCGGCGTCGAGGTCGGCCTCCCGGTAGCCACTCACCGCGCGCCGGAGCCCATGCAGGGCCTCGCGGGAGAGCCGCTCGACGTCCTGCATCTCGGCCTTCGCCCGGGCCGGGTCGACGTCCACCAGCCGTGCGGCGAGCTCGGACTTCATCGCCACGACGGTGAGCGAGTGGCCGAGGACGTCGTGCAGGTCGCGGGAGAACCGTGCGCGCTCCTCGACGACGGCGAGCCGGGTGATCTCGTCCTGCGCGACGCCGAGCCGCTGTTCCGCTTCGCGCTGCCGGCCGAAGAAGAGCATCGACGCTCCGACGGACACGGTGATGACCGGGGCGAACAGGATGCCGCTGTTCACCGCCGTGTCCCAGCCGGTGCTCGCGGCGACGAGGAACTGTGCGCCGAGGATCGCGAGCACGACGACGCCGGCGACCCAGAACCGTTCCGCGACGAACCCGGACAGTGCGGCGACGAGCAGCCAGGTCCAGACGGCGAGCGGCCCGACCACGAACAGCAGCAGCCCCGCGAGCAGGGCAACCACGGCGAGGACCACGACTCGTCCGCGCAGGCTCCGCCGCCACATCAGCTCCGGTGCGAACAGGTACGCCGCGTAGACGACGGCGAGGGCCACGGTGGAGAGGACGTGCGCCCGGAGGCTCCGGCCGTCGCCCCAGACCGCGATGATCTCGAGCACCTGCCAGAGGAGCGCGAACACCGCACCGGTGTACCAGCGGCGCCGCCCGACGCGGATGTCGTCGTCGCTCGCGCCCGGTGGGACGGCCCACGGGAACGATCGGGGTGACGGGCGGGACGACCTGGAGGCGCGTGGTGCGTGCTCCGCACCACGCGCCTCGGTCGTGCTGGTCGCCTCGGACATCGGTGCCAGCGTAGGACCGTCGGTCACTGTCGTGCGGCGTCGCGGCGGTAGCGCCACACGATCACCGCGGCGAGGACGATCGCCCAGCCCGCCAGGACCATCGCCGGCTCGGTCATGCCCGAGGACCCGGTCGCCCCGGCGCCCATCTGCCCGATCCGGTTCAGCCAGTACGAGGGCAGCAGGTGCGCGACGCTCCCCATCCAGCCCGGCATCACCGACAGCGGGACCCAGAGGCCGCCGAGGATCGCCAGACCCATGAACACCACCATGAAGAGCGGCTGCGCGAACGACGGCTTCGCGAACTGCCCGATGAGGATCGCGATGAGGGCGAACGGGATCACCCCGCACCAGATGCCGAACCCGGCGGCGAACCAGTGCAGCGGGTCGAGCGAGGCGTGCAGGACCACGGTCGCGACCAGCACCGTGATGACGATCGACACCGCGGAGAAGGCCATCGCGGCGATCACCTTCGACACCATGAAGCCCCACCCGGACAGCGGCGTCACGCGGAGCTGCCGGTTCCAGCCGATCGACCGTTCGTTGACGATCGCGAACGCCTGGCTGAGCGCGGCCATCATCGCGCCGTACGACGCCATCTGCAGCGTCGTGACGGTGAGGTACTGCAGGTGTGTCGTCGGATCGGTCTGGGAACCGAACGCCGAGCCGAACACGAGCAGCATGATCACCGGGACGGCGAAGGTGAAGACCATCGCGCGGACGTTGCGGAGCTGCCGCTTCGTCTCGAGGTACACGTAGCGGATCGGCAGGCGGCCGGAGGCGGTGGCGGTGGTCATGCGAGGGCTCCTTCGGGAGCGGTGTCGGTGGGAGCTGCGGCGGGGTCGGCGGTGAGCGCGAGGAAGGCGTCGTCCATGGTCGAGGCGACCACCTGGATGTCGTGCGCCTGGGGGAACGTGGCGAGCAGGGCCCTGAGGGTGTCGTCGCTGCGGTCCGAGCGGAGCGTGACGGAGTCGTGCCGCGCCTCCAGGGAGACGACTCCCGGCAGACCGCGCAACGCGACGTGCGCGTCGGTGCCGAGCCCGGAGAACCGGACCGCGCGCGTGGCGGTGATCGCCTTGATCTCGGCGGGCGTGCCGTCCGCGACGATCCGGCCGGCGCGCATGATGACGATGCGGTCAGCGAAGGTGTCGGCCTCGTCGAGGTAGTGCGTCGCGAACACGACCGTGCGCCCCGCGTCGGTGAACTCGCGCATCGACGACCAGAACGTGTGCCGGGCCTCGACGTCCATCGCCGCAGTCGGCTCGTCGAGCACCAGGAGGTCCGGGTCCGAGACCACGGCGACGGCGAACCGTGCGCGCTGCAGCTGCCCGCCGGAGAGCTTGTTGACCCGGCGTCCGGCGATCTCGGTGCACCGCGCTCGCCGGAGGGCATCGTCGACCGGCATCGGACGCCGGTGTGCCGCGGCGACGAGCGCGACCGCGTCCCGGACCGTCGTGTCCGGCAGGAGTGCGCCGCCCTGGAGCATCGCGCCGACCCGGCCGGCGACGACCGCGGCGCGGGGCTCCTCGCCGAAGAGCAGGGCCTGGCCGGTCGTCGGCGTGGACAGCCCGAGCGCGAGGTCGACGGTCGTGGTCTTGCCGGCGCCGTTCGGGCCGAGGAGGGCGACGACCTCGCCCGGACGGATCGTCAGGTCGACGCCGTCGACCGCGGCCACGGCGCCGAAGCGCTTGCGGAGGTCGCGGAGCTGGATGACCGGTGTGTCGTTCATGGCTCCGAGCCTGGCGCGAGGTGGGTTCGCGGCCCTCTGCCGTGCGTCACGGAGCGGGCATGACATCTGTCACGGCCGACCCCGGCGTCCTCCGTACTGGGGACGGCCACTGTCCGGTAGGCGCGTTAGCGTGGGTGCATGCACCACGAGCCCGTCGTCACCGACCGACCCGCCACGGACGCCGTCCGGCGGGCAGCGCTCCTCGCCGCGCTGGACGTGGTCGAGGGCGGGCCCGAGGAACGCTTCGAACGGATCACGCGGATCGCGCGCGAAGCGTTCGGCGTCACCGGCTCGTTCCTCAACCTCGCGGGGGAGTCCGAGGTCTTCATCAAGTCGCAGCAGAGCGACACGGTGTTCGGCCCGACCATCCCGCTGCACGACACGTTCTGCGGCCGGACCCTCGCGGTCGACGGTCCCGTCGTGGTCCCCGACGCCCGCGCCGACGTCCGGTACTCCGACATGCCGATGGTCGTCGACGACCCGAACGTGCGGTTCTACGCCGGGGTGCCCCTGCGGGTGGGCGACGACGACGTCAAGGTCGGCACGCTCTGCCTCATCGACCCGGCACCGCGCACGCTCGACGACGACGACCTCGCGCTGCTGCAGGAGCTCGGCGTGTGGGCGGAGCGCGAGCTCGCCGCCGGCGCCGACGAGGACCGTCTCCGCTCGGTGCTCGCCGGACTCGAACCAGCCGGTGTCGACCTGCCCGGGTACCGCGTCGGCGGCATGTCCAAGCCGCACGGGGTCGTGTCCGGTGACTTCCACGACTGGCACGTCGACGGGGCGTCGCTCTCGGTGACCGTCGCCGACGTCATGGGCAAGGGGATGTCCGCCGGGCTCCTCGCCGCGACCATCCGTGGAGCGCTGCTCGCCCGGGGGACGTCGTCGTCCCGTGATGCCGTGGCGGCGCTCGAGGCCCAGGTCGCCCCGGACCTCGGTCGTGCCGAGTCCTTCGCGACGCTGTTCCACGGCCGCCTGACGACCTCGACCGGGCGGATGGAGTTCACCGACGCCGGGCACGGTCTCGTGCTGCACCTGCACGCGGACGGCACCGAGACCGTGTTGCGCTCGTACGACCTGCCGATCGGGCTGCACCCGGTCGGTGCCGCGCGGGTCACCGGGACGCTCGAGCTGGAGCGCGGGGACGTCCTCATCGTCGTGAGCGACGGGGCGCTCGAGCTGTGGGACTCCACGCTCGCGTCCCTCGGTGCGCTCGGGGCGATGTGGCGGGACGCGCCGGAGCTCGACGTGTTCTTCGGGCGGGTGCGGGCGCGTGCGGCGACGCACGACCCGGGGGACGACCTGACGGTCGTGGTCGTCGCGCGCGACTGACGGGCGCGGGCGGGCGGGGGCGCCGAGAGTGCAAAATCTGTCGCGCTCGGCGCCGGCGGGCGGCACTTCGTGCGCCCCCGGCGGACGTGAGCGGCGTGTCGTGCCCGCTCGCGGCGGCGTCCGGCGTGCGTGCGGCCTGGAGGCGCGGGTCGGCCTGGCGCCGCGCCTCCCGTCCGGCGCGAGTGCGGGTCAGGCGCCGAGAGGGCACGTTCTGTCGCGCTCGGCACCGGCGGGCGGCACGTCGTGCCCCCTCGGCGGACGTGAGCGGCGTGTTGTGCCCGCGCGCGGGTCGTCCGGCGTGCGTGCGGCCTGGAGGCGCGGGTCGGCCTGGCGCCGCTCCTCCCGCCCGGCGGTCGCGCGGCGGGCGGCACTTCGTGCGCCCTCGGCGGACGTGAGCGGCGTGTTGTGCCCCCTCGCGGCCGCGGCCGCCCGGCGCGGGCGCTACGCGCCCAGGCGCTCGATGAGCTCGCGGTAGCGCTCGGCCGTCCGCGCCACGATCGCCTCGGGCAGCACCGGCGGCGTCCCCTGCCGATCCCAGTTCGCGCTGAGCCAGTCCCGCACGATCTGCTTGTCGAACGACTCCGTGCGGTTCCCCGACCGGGCGTCCCAGTAGCGGCTGGAGTCGCTCGTCAGGACCTCGTCGGCAATCCGGATCTGCCCCGAGGCATCACGCCCGAACTCGAACTTCGTGTCCGCGATGACCACCCCGCGGTCGAGCGCGATCGCCGCCGCCTCGGAGTAGACGCGGAGCGAGAGGTCCCGCAGCTGCGTCGCGACGTCGGACCCGACGAGGTCGACCGTCTGCTCGAAGGAGATGTTCTCGTCGTGCTCGCCCTGGGGCGCCTTGTACGCCGGCGTGTAGATCGGTTCGGGCAGCTGATCGCCGTTCGACAGACCAGCGGGGAGGGGGACGCCGCAGACACTGCCGGACTGCTGGTACTCGACCCACCCGCTGCCGACGAGGTACCCGCGGACGACGCACTCGACCGGGAACATCTCGAGCGGCATGACGTGCATGGAGCGCGACGCCACCGACGACGGCACCGGGGTCCCGCCGGCAGACGGCGCGATGAGGTGGTTCGGCACGTCGGCCAGCTGGGTGAACCAGAAGCGGGACAGCCGGGTGAGGAGCTCGCCCTTCCCCGGGATCGGCGGCTCGAGCGCGAAGTCGTAGGCGCTCACCCGGTCGGACGCGACGAGGAGCAGCTCGGTGGCGCTCGCGACGTCGGCGGTGCCGGTGGGGACGTAGAGCTCGCGGACCTTGCCGGAGGAGACGTGCTGCCAGCCGTCGAGGACGGGCGCCGGGCTCATCGGGCGACCTTCGCGGCGATGTCGGTGCGGAACTGCGCTCCCGCGAGCGTGATGTCACCCAGGCCGGCGTAGGCGCGGTCGCGGGCCTCGGCGAAGGAGGACCCGGTGGCGACGACGCTCAGCACCCGCCCGCCGGTCGCGACGAGCTGGTCGTCGAGGACCCCGGTGGCGGCGTGCGCGACGGAGACCCCCGCGCGCGCGTTCGCGGCGTCGATCCCGGTGATCGGCCGACCGGTCTGCGGGTTCTCCGGGTAGCCCTCGCTCGCGAGCACGACCGTCACGGCGGCCTCGTCGCGGAACGACGGCGCCGGGGTGCCCCCGAGCTGCCCGGTGGCCGCGGCGAGCATCAGCCCGCTCAGCGGGGTCGCCAGGCGGGGGAGGACGACCTGGGTCTCCGGGTCGCCGAAGCGCGCGTTGAACTCGATGACCCGGACGCCCTGCTCGGTGACGATGAGCCCGCAGTAGAGGAGGCCGACGAACGGCGTGCCCTCGTGCTCGAGCTGGCGGACGGTGGGGAGCGCGACCAGGTCGGTGACCTCGTCCACGAAGGCCTGCTCGGACGCCCAGCGGTCTGCGAGCCAGGGCAGCGGCGAGTACGCGCCCATGCCGCCGGTGTTCGGCCCGACGTCGCCGTCGCCCAGTCGCTTGTAGTCCTGTGCAGGGCTGAGCGGTCGGACGTCGTGCCCGTCGCTCAGGAAGAACAGGGAGACCTCTTCGCCGTCGAGGAACTCCTCGACCACGACGTGGCCGTGCTGCAGCCAGTAGGTGGCGTGGTCGATCGCTGCCTGGCGGTCCTCGGTCACGAGGACGCCCTTGCCGGCGGCGAGCCCGTCCGCCTTCACGACGTAGGGGGCGCCGAGCTCGTCGATCGCGGCGACGGCCTCGTCGACGGTGCCGGCGTACACCGGGCGCCCGGTGGGCACCGCCGCCTCGGACATGATCCGCTTCGCGAAGGCCTTGGAGCCCTCGAGCTGCGCGGCGGCCTTGCTCGGACCGAACACCGGGATGCCCCGCGTGCGGACCGGATCGGCGACACCGGCGATGAGCGGCGCCTCGGGCCCGACGACGACGAGTTCGACACCGTTCTCGAGCGCGTACTCGGCGACGAGGGCACCGTTCGTCGGGTCGATCGAGACGGTCTCGACGTCGGCCGCGATGCCGGCGTTGCCCGGCGCTGCGGTGATGACGTGACCGGCCTGCTCCGCGAGGAGGGCCGTGATGATCGCGTGCTCGCGGGCACCGGAACCGAGGACGAGGATTCGCACCCGATCACCCTACCGATCCCGACTCGCCCGTTGCGATGCGACGGCTAGCCTGTGGACATGCCACCCAGGAGGATCGAGGACGCGGAGGGCCGCGCCGCGCTCACCGCCGTGCAGCAGGGGGCCACCGCTCGGCCGACCCTGGCGACCGCGGTGCGGTGGTCGTTGCAGCGCCTCGCGGAGGACGTGCCCGGCAACAGCGTCGAGGTGCGGGTCCCGCCGTTCGCGGCGGTCCAGGCCGTCCCCGGCCCCCGACACACCCGTGGGACGCCGCCGAACGTGGTCGAGACGGACGCGGCGACGTGGCTCGCGCTCGCCACCGGCGTGCTGCGCTGGGACGAGGCCGTCGCGCAGTCGCGCGTCAGCGCGTCCGGATCACGTGCGGACCTGACGGACTTCCTGCCGGTGCGTCTGGCCGTCTGAGACGGCCGCCGACACGGACCACAGGCGGTCGAGACGCGGGTCAGCAGACGGCCCGGCGCGGACAGCAGACGGTCGCGTGTGCCGGACGGGAGGAACGGTGCCAGCCCGCCCCGCGCCTCCTGGTCCATACGGACGCAAGTACTTAGACGGCCTCACCGAATTAGGTAGTACCTACTGATGTGACGTCACCGACCCGGCGAATACCGTAGAAGTCGCCGGGATTCGGACCCGACCCGAACGGGTCCGAACCCGGCGACAGAGTCAAAGGTACGCGACATTCCGTACATCCTGTCAACCGTTCCGGCGAGTCGTGCTGCATTCCGCAACGACCCTGCGGCTTCCGGAGGCGCGGTTGCGCCCGGACGACTCGCCGATCAGAGCAGCTCGGCGAGCTCCGTGCGCGCGTGCAGGTCCCACTTCGTGAACACCCGCGACAGATGGGCGTCGATCGTGCGCACGCTCAGGCCGAGCACCTCGGCGATGCGGCGGTTGCTCATGCCCTGCGCGGCGAGCTCCGCGACCTCGTACTCGCGGTTGGTCAGCGGTGGCTTCACCCGTCCGGCCGACACCGCCATCCCGTGCGACGCGAGCACGCCCTGGGCCGCGATGATCCGGGTCCGTTCGTCGGCGCGGATCGCCTCGGCGTACTCGACGATGGCTCCCGCGAGCGGCCCGTCGACCCGTGCGGCAGCGTCGCGCATCCGCTCGAGGGACGCGGCGGAGTCCCGCCCGTTCAGCATGTCGTTCGTGTAGTGCAGCGTCTGCGCGTACATGACGTGCGTCCAGGACCCGCTCGCCGTCCCGCGCTCGATGATGTCGTCCGCGTGCCGCAGGCCCGCCGGGTTGCCGAGCACCGCTTCGGTCCACGCGATCGTCACCGCGACCTGCTCGCCGATGATCCGCATCGCCCGGAGTGGCGTCGAGCGGGCGCGGTCGAGCGCAGCGGACGCATCCTCGGCGCGGCCGGCGTAGGCGTACGACATCGCGAGCCGTGCCCACGGGTAGGCCGCGAACCCGCCGTGGTCCGCCACGTCGTACCGCTCGCAGGCGGCGGAGAACGCGGCGATGGCGTCGTCCCAGCGCCGCTGGCCGAGCGCGAGGTTGCCCTCCCCGATGAGCTCGAGCGTGAAGTCGTACTTCAGGTAGGGGCTGGAGCGTCGGACCGGGACCTCGGTGATGAGGTCGGCGATGTCCCCCCGCCAGACCTGCAGCTGGTGCAGCACGGAGACGATCTCGCCGACGCTCCAGGGGGCGTCCTCGAGGTGCTCGACCGCGGTCGCCAGGCAGGCCCGGCCGAACGCCGCCGCCTCGTCCAGTCGACCCCCGGTCGCGAGGGCCATCACCGCGCACGGCGCCAGGCAGAGGAAGGCGAACGGCACCGTCGCCGCGTGCACGATGCCCGAGCGCTCGAGTTCGGCGCGGACCTCGTCGAAGCTGCCGCCCCAGCCGAGGTGGGCGAGCCGCAGCAGCCGGAGCCGTTCGACGGCGTCGCCGGAGACGAACCGTGCGGCGACGTCGGTGAGGGCCACCGCGGCGAGGACGTCGTCGTCGTGGAACTGCCGGATGTTCGCGAGGGTCTCGCACGCCTCGATCACGGCGTGGTCGTCGACCTCGGTCGGGGCCGAGCACACCACGGCCCAGGCGGCCTCGGCGTCGGCGCGACCGGCCTCGCGACCGGTGCTGTACGAGTGCGCGAGCGACCGCAGGCAGTGCGCGGCGACCCGTTCGCTCGGGCTGAGCGTGGTGCGCAGGGCCGCCGAGGCGAGGGCGATGCCGCTCTCGTGCTCCTGCAGCCGGACGGCGACCTGGGCGGCGTCGAGCAACTGGTCGACCGGGGGCAGCACGCCGCACTCCAGCGACCACAGCGCGGCACGGAGCCGGGCCGCCGGCGGGGCGCCCTCGGGGCGGTCGGTGCGGAACGCGTTGGCGCGGGCGAACAGCGCCGTGCGCCGGGCGACCGGGACGAGTGCCCGGACGACCTCGCCGACGAGCGGGTGCGACGGACGGACGACCGCGGCGCCGTCGTCGAGCGAGTCGATGCGGACGAGGCCGAGCGCCACCACCCGGTCGACGTCCCCGCCGCTGACGAGCCCGATCAGCCGCGCGAGGGGGATCGGGTCCGCGAGGGCGACGATGTCGACCACGTCGCGGAGGTCCTCCGGCAGCGAGCCGAGCTCGGTCCGGTACATGTCGGCGAGGCTGTTCGACGCCGTCACCCGGCCCCGCCAGTACCAGCCCGTCGCGGTCTGGTCGAGGGCACCGGAGGCGAGTGCGGACCTGACGACCTCGCGGATGTAGAGCGGGTTGCCGGCGGTGGCGCGGTGCACCCGCTCCGCCGACGCCGTCTCGAGCTGGGCACCGAGCGCCTCGGCGATGAGGGACGAGGTCTCGTGCAGGTCGAGCGGTTCGAGGTCGATGCGCTCCAGCAGGTCGTCCTGCCACAGGGCGCGCAGGGGTTCGGGGAGCGCGGTGAAGTCGCGGCACGTCAGCACGAGACGGGCGCCCTGCTCGCGGACGAGCCACGCCACGTACCGCGCCGAGATCGCGTCGAGGTGGTCGGCGTCGTCCACGCGCAGGAGGACGTCGCGGTCGGTGAGCTCCTCGCTCTCGCGCAGGCGCTGCTCGGCACCGCCGGCACCGACGAGCTCGGCGAGCGACCCGGGCAGCTCCCCGAAGCGCTCGGCCACCGCGCCGAACGGCATCGAGCGGCTGGCGGCGACGGCGGTGATCGGCACGACGAGGGTGCGCCCGGAGGCGTCACGCCCGGAGACGCGGTCGGTGACCCGCACCGCCGCCGAGCTCTTGCCGAGACCGGGAGCCCCGACGAGCGCGACGCTCCACCGGTGCTCGGCGACGACCGAGACGGCTCGGTCCTCCTCGCGACGCTGGAGGATCGGCCAGCCGATCCGCGCCGGGATCCGGGAACCACGAGTGGTCCGTTCGCGCATCTGCCGTACCTCCTCCCCGTGGATACCGATCGGTAGGGACCATCCTCTCCCGGATCGACCTGGCCGCACAGACCGGAGCACGTCCCACAGTGGGGGACAATGGGACCGTGAGCAACACCGATCGACCCGACGAACGACCGGCTCCGGCGCCGAACGCCGTCTCCTCCTCCGACGAGGTGACGATCCGCCGCGCCCCGAAGTTCGGCGTCTTCATCGTGGGCGGTGCGGTGCTCGGCTTCATCGCGACCCTCATCGTGGTGTCGCTCACCATGGACATCGACCGCGGGGACACGCAGGAGACCGCGAGCTTCGGCAGCCTGGTGGGGTACTTCAGCCTGTGGGGCGTCACGATCGGCGCCTTCGTCGGCGCGGTCGTCGCCGTCGTCCTGGACCGCGTGTTCTCGCGCCGTGCGGCCCGCCTGACGGCGGAGCGCGTCGAGGTCGAGCTGCCGCCCGAGACGGTGGACGGCGAGATCGAGGACCACGGCGACCAGGCGCGGTAGACGCGACCGGACGAACGGACGGGAGGCGCGGTGCCAGCTGGCACCGCGCCTCCCGTCCGTCAGGCCGTCGCGTTCGCGACCTGCGCTCAGCTGAGCTGGTTGGCCTCGACCCAGGACAGGTACTCCGGGCTGACCGTGCCCGTGACGTACTCGCCCGTGAAGCAGCTCATCTCGAGGTCCGTGACGTCGGAGCCCTCGATGATCGCGTCGCGCATGTCGCCGATCTCCTGGTAGATCAGGTGGTCGCTGCCGAGCACCTTGTTGATCTCCGGGATCCTCCGGTCGTGGGCGATGAGCTCCGCGCGGGTCGGCATGTTGATTCCGTAGACGTGCGGGTACCGGACCGGGGGAGCGGCGCTCGTGAACGTGACCTCGTTCGCACCGGCGGCGCGGGCCATCTCGACGATCTCGCGGCTCGTGGTGCCGCGCACGATCGAGTCGTCGACGATGAGGATGTTCTTGCCCTTGAACTCGGACGACATCGCGTTGAGCTTCTGGCGCACCGACCGCTTGCGCTCCGCCTGCCCCGGCATGATGAACGTGCGGCCGACGTAGCGGTTCTTGTAGAAGCCCTCGCGGTACTCGATGCCGAGCTTCTGCGCGACCTGCATCGCGGCCGGGCGGCTCGAGTCCGGGATCGGCATGACCACGTCGATGTCTCCGGTGGGGGCGTACTGCGCGATCGTGTCCGCCAGACGGTTGCCCAGCCGGAGGCGGGCGTCGTACACCGAGATGCCGTTCATGACGGAGTCGGGACGGGCGAGGTAGACGTACTCGAACGAGCACGGCACCAGGCGCGGGTTCCTCGCGCACTGACGGGCGTGCATCTGGCCGTTCATCTCGATGAAGATCGCTTCACCGGGGGCGACGTCGCGGACGATCTCGTAGCCGCCGGACTCGAGCACGAGGGACTCGGAGGCGACGACCCACTCCGGCTTGCCGGCCTCGTCGAACTTGTGCCCGAGGATCAGCGGGCGGATGCCGAACGGGTCGCGGAACGCCAGCAGCCCGTGCCCGGCGATGGTCGCGATGGCGGCGTAGGAGCCCTCGACCCGCTCGTGCACGCGCTCGACGGCGTCGAAGACCTGCCCGGGGTCGAGGTCCTTGCCGCGCACCTGGCCCTGGAGCTCGTGCGCGAGCACGTTCACCAGCAGCTCGGTGTCGGAACTCGTGTTGAGGTGCCGCCGGTCGATGTCGAACAGTTCACGGGTGAGTTCCCGCGTGTTCGTCAGGTTGCCGTTGTGCACGAGGACGATGCCGTAGGGCGCGTTCACGTAGAACGGCTGGGCCTCTTCCTCGTTGCTGGCGGCGCCCTTGGTGGCGTACCGGACGTGCCCGAGGCCCATGGTGCCCAGCAGGGCGCGCATGTCACGGGTGCGGAAGGACTCCCGCACGTGACCGCGGGTCTTGTGCATGTGGTGGATGTGACCCTCGACCGTGGCGATGCCCGTCGAGTCCTGTCCCCGGTGTTGCAGGAGGAGCAGTGCGTCGTAGATGGATTGGTTGGCGGGGCCCTGTGCAACGAGGCCGACGATGCCGCACATTCGCGGGTGTGCTCCAGACCGTAGAATCGGGGGGTACCGAACAAGTCTGCCATGTCACCGCGAAGGACTCAGCATGCCCAACCCGTACGCCGAAGCCGGAGTGGACACCGCCGCCGGTGACCTGGCCGTCGAACTCATGAAGTCCGCAGTCGCGGCCACCCACACCCCGTCGGTCCTGGGCGGCGTCGGTGGCTTCGCCGGGCTCTACGACGTCTCGTTCCTGAAGGACTTCTCACGGCCGCTGCTCGCGACCTCCACCGACGGCGTCGGGACGAAGGTCGCCATCGCGCAGGCGATCGACAAGCACGACACGATCGGGCAGGACCTCGTCGGCATGGTCGTCGACGACATCGTCGTGGTCGGCGCCAAGCCGCTCTTCATGACGGACTACATCGCCTGCGGCCGGGTCGTCCCCGGGCGCATCGCGGACATCGTCGCCGGCATCGCCCGCGGCTGCTCGGAGACCGGCACCGCGCTGGTCGGGGGCGAGACGGCGGAGCACCCCGGGCTGCTCGGGCCGGACGACTACGACGTGGCCGGTGCCGCGGTCGGTGCGGTCGAGGCCGGGTCGCAGCTCGGCGCGCACCTCGTGCAGGACGGCGACGTCGTCGTGGCGATCGAGTCCTCCGGGCTGCACTCCAACGGGTACTCGCTCGTGCGGCACATCCTGTCGTCGCGGGGCGTCGGGTACACCGACTCGTTGCCGGAGCTCGGCGGCCTCGTCGGGGAAGCCCTGCTCGAGCCGACGCGCCTCTACACGTCGCCGCTGCTGTCGCTCATCGAGCAGCACCCGGGCGCCGTGCACTCGCTGTCACACGTCACGGGTGGTGGCATCGCGGCGAACTTGGCGCGCGTGCTGCCCGTCGGGTCCTGGGTCGAGGTCGATCGCTCCACGTGGGAGCCGCTCCCCGTCTTCCGTGTGCTCGCGTCGATGGCGGGCACTCCCATCGAGGACACCGAGGGCACCTGGAACCTCGGCATCGGCATGCTCGCGGTCGTGTCGGCCGCTGCGGCGTCGGACGTCATCGCGTCGCTCGGGGCTGCCGGGCTGCCGTCGTGGGCGGTCGGGACGATCTCGACGTCGGCGCGTGACCTCGACGGGTTCGAGCAGGGCGCGAAGGGCGTCGACGGTGGCGCGGTGCGGCTCGTGGGGGCGTACGCGGGCTGAGCGCGGGCGCCCGGAGCGCGCGGGCCGCGCGCGGGCCGCGCGGGCCGCGCGGGCTCGAGGTCGCACGAACTGCCGTCCGGACTCCTTCCGGGCGGCAGTTCGTGCGACCGGGGCAGAACGGGCGCGGCAGGTCGTGCGACCTCGGGTTGGTCGTCCGTTGCGTGCGGGGGTCGTTGCGGGCGCGCGGGTGCGACATCGTTGCTGTCGTACGACGTCGGATTCGTCGTTCGTTGCGTGCGCGGGTCGTTGCGGGCGCGCGGGTGCGACATCGTCGCTGTCGTACGACGTCGAGGATGTCGTTCCGAGTCCGCGGGGCCCCGGCCGACGTCAGACGCGGGCGGCACGGCGGCACTGGGCGGCACTGGGCGGCACGCACGACGAAACGCCGCGCTGCCCCGGAGGGTGCGCGGCGTCGTCATCGAGCCTGGGTCAGGCGGACTTGTTCTGGTCCTGCTGCGGTTCGAACTCGTCGTCTTCTTCGAGCTGGTCATCACCGTATTGGTCTGCCCAGCGGTCGACGTAGGAGTTCTCGTCCGAGTGTTGCCCGGCGGAGAGCTCTCGTTCGAGCGCACCGTAGTTCGTCTCCGGGCTGAAGTACTTCAGTTCCCGGGCGACCTTGGTGTGCTTCGCCTTCTGACGGCCGCGCCCCATGCGTGACCCCCTCGTGATCGGCTCTGGTCCGGTCCTGGCGGGAGAGGAGTCACCCGGGGAACCGAACGGTTTCGTGGTTTGAAATCTGCCGATCACTCTACCATGTACCCCGATCTGGACGTCGCCGCGACGGCCCCGCCCACAGCAGAATCGAAGTGATGACAGACGACGCGCAGGCCCCGGCCGACCAGCACGCCCGGGTCGTGGTGATCGGCGCGGGTCAGGCCGGCCTCTCCGTGGGATACCACCTCCGTCGGCTCGGCCTGACGCCGGGGAGCGATCTGGTGCTGCTCGACCGGGCGCCGAGCACGGGTGGAGCCTGGCAGTTCCGGTGGGAGGCCCTCCGCCTCGGAGCCGCGCACCGCGTGCACGACCTGCCCGGGATGAACGCGATGGGGCTCCGGTTCGACGACGCCGACCGATCGCGACCGGCGCGGGACGTCGTCGGCGAGTACTACCGGCGCTTCGAGCAGCGCTACGACCTGCGGGTCCGCCGTCCGGTCTCGGTGTCGTCCGTGTCGCGCATCGGGGACAGCCCCGGAGCGTCCGGAGGCCTGTGCGTCACCGTCCGGACCGCCGACGGGCGCACGAGCAGGATCGGCGCCGAGGTCGTCGTGAACGCCTCCGGGACGTGGGGCACGCCGTTCGTCCCGTGGTACCCGGGTCGCGATGCCTTCGGGGGTCGGCAGCTGGACACGACGGAGTACCGGAGCGCGGCGGAGTTCGCCGGTCAGGACGTGGTGGTCGTCGGCGGTGGCACGAGCGCGATCGGGTTCCTGCTCGAGCTCGACGGCGTCGCCGCGCGGACCCGGTGGTTCACCCGGCGGCCGGTGGTGTGGTCGGAGTCGGCGGCGCTCGACCTCGAGTCCGCGGTGGCGGCGGTCGACGAGCAGGACCGGGCCGCACGGGCGGGGGAGACCCTGCCGAGCATCGTCTCCGGCACCGGTGTCCCCGTGTCGCGCCGGATCCGTGCCGGACTCGAGCGGGGTGTGCTGCAGGACTCGCCGATGTTCACCCGGCTCGACGAGACCGGTGTGGTCACGGCCGACGGGGAGCACGTGCACGCCGACGCCGTGATCTGGGCGACCGGGTTCCGTGCGGACCTGCGGCACCTCGCGCCGCTGCACCTGCGGACCGCGGCCGGGGGCATCGTGGTCGAGGACGGTCGGTCGGTGGACCAGCCGCGGTTGTTCCTCGCGGGGTACGGACCGCAGGCGTCGACGATCGGAGCGAACCGTGCCGGGCGGCGGATCGCCCGGCAGGTGATGGACGTGCTCGCGGGTGACGATGCGGGATCGACGCCGGCGGTCGGGTCCGACTGACCTCGCACGGTGCGACCTCGCCGACGCACCGTGCGAGGTTCCGCGCCCGGTGCGGGGCGCAGGCCGTCCCACGGAGCGCGGAACCTCGCACACTGGCGCACGCGTCAGACGGGCAGGGGCTCCTCGACGCCACGACGCCGGCGCGAGGCCAGCAGGAACACGGCGTCGAGCGAGAACCGCCCCGGCCCGGTCAGCGCCACCGCGAGGGACGCCACCGCGAGCACGAGCACGTACTCGAACCCGCCGTCCTGCGAGTAGAACCCCGCGGACCCGTGCGCGAGCAGGCCGGCCACGACCATGTCGACCGCGAGCAGCACGCCGACGATCCGGGTCGCGACGCCGAGCACGAGGAAGACCCCGCCGACGAGTTCGAGCCCGGCGACGAGGGGCGCCGCGACCTCGGCGAGGGGGACGCCCATGCCGGAGAAGCCCTGGGACACGGAGCCGATCCCCTGCGCGAACTTCTGGGCGCCGTGGGCGATGAACACCACGCCGAGGACGATGCGGAGCGCGGTCAGGCCGATGGAGGTCGATGTCGTTCGCATGCCGTCGAAGCTAACCGGTGACGCGTCATCATCCACCCGCGTCCGGGGGACTTCCCGGACATCACCAGAACATGCCCAGGCGCGGGTCCGCAGAAGCGCGGACCGGCGTTCAGGAATCGGCGCCGCGCCCGGTCTGCTGCTGCAGGCGGTCGATGTGCTCCGATGCCTCGGCCTTGGTGAGGTCGGCCGGGAGTTCCTCGCCGGCCTCGCGGGCGAGGGTGTCGAGGTAGCTGCGCTGCGGCCCGGTCATGGGCTCGTCACCGGTGACCCACTGCTCGGGGTCCTTGCTGGCGTCGGTGCTGGGGTCGGGTCGGGGGCCGCCGAGGGTCTCGGGCTGGTCGGTACGGTCGTCGATCGGGTCTGCGTCACTCATGGCGTGGACGCTACGCCGCACCCCCGACCGGAACGCCCACCGTGGCGTCCCCCGGACACACGGCACCCACGTCCGCGGTCAGTCCGCGACCGCGGTGTACCGCACCAGGTCCGGACCGACCGAGCTCACCGCGATCGGGACCGACCGGTCCTCGCGGCGGATCCAGATCGTCGCGGCACGCTCGTCGATCCGCTCGACCTCGTGCAGGGTGCCGTCGATCAGGACGGCAGCGCGGACCAGGACGTGCCCGGTGCCCGAGCGCGGCGGCAGCCCCACGACGTCGTCGCCGAAGGCCGGGTACCGACCGGGCGACAGGAACGGCGACACCGGGGTGGTCACGATCTCGAGGCCCTCGTCGACCGCGCGCACCGCCACGAGCCGCACCGCCTGGTCCGTGGGGAGCGGCACGTCGACGACCGGGTCGTCCGCGGAACCCGCCAGTGCGCGGAAGGCGGGCCGACCGTTGGGGGCGAGCCGCGCCTCCAGGCCGTCGATCCGGACCCGACCGCGACCGCGTGAATCCGCGTACGTGCCGGGCTCGATGCCGGACCGACGCGCCTCGATCCGGGTGACCACCACGCGGTCCGGGCGGTACCAGTCGCGGAGCGTCGCCGGGTCGACCCAGCCGATGCGGTGCGTCGAGTCCTCGGCCGCCTGCTCGTCGAGTGCACCGAGGGGGTGCGGGCCGCGGACGGCGACGAGTCCCTCGTGCGGGCCGCCGGGCGTCGGCTCGTGGTCGAGCACCTCGACGCGCTTCGAGACCTTGCCGCCGTGCCCGTCGAACGTGGCGAACGTGCGCAGGTCGGAGATCGTCATGACGACAGATGCTACGACGAGCGACCGTCGCCGCGTGGAGGCGACGGGACGAGGACGTGCATCTCACCGGTGCACTGGGTCGGGTCGACGCCCTCGGCGGGACCGGCCGGACGGGTCGCGCGGCGCGGCTGCAGGCTGTTCCGCTGGGCCGACCGGAGCAGACGGTCGTCCTCGGCGTCGTGCTGGACGACGCCGTGCGGGGAGCGGCGGAGTGCGGGGCGGATCGGCTCGCCGCGACGCTCCTGGCCGGGGAGCGGGCGGGATCGCCGGCCGTACAGGAGCTCGGAGGAGTCGAGCAGCCAGGGCACGAGCGCGACGGTCACGCCGTGCACGAGCAGCAGCTTCTTCCGGATGCGGCGACCGCGGTGGTTGTGGAGGAAGGTCTCCCACCAGTGGCCGACGATGAAGACCGGCGTGTAGACGGTCACGACCTCGGAGCCGTGCTCCATCCGGTGCGCCTTGATGTACTTGATGAGCGGCATCGAGATGTCGCGGTAGGGGCTCGGCACGATGGTCAGGGGGACCTCGATGCCGTACTCCTCCCACTGCGCCCGGAGCCGGGCCGCATCGGCGTCGTCGATCGCGACGTGCAGGGCCTCGAAGCTCGCGTGCTTCGCGGCGATCGCGTAGTCGAGGGCCTTGAGCACGGGCTTCTGCAGCTTGTTCACCAGGACGATCGCGTGGTCGCCGGTCGCGCCGAACCGGGTCTCCTCGTCGGCCTCGATCTCGTGCGAGACGTCGCGGTAGTACCGGTTCACGCCGAGCATGAGCACGAACAGGATCGGCATGATCAGGAACACGAGCCAGGCGCCGTGCGTGAACTTCGTGATCGTGACGATGACGAGGACGACGAACGTGAAGGTCGCCCCGGTGGCGTTGATGGCGCGGGAGCGCATGACCTGCCCACGGTTGACCGGACCGTCCGCGGTGCCCGCCCGGTCCGCCCGCAGCAACCGCGTCCAGTGCACGATCATCCCGGTCTGCCCGAGCGTGAACGACACGAACACACCGATGATGTAGAGCTGGATGAGGCTCGTGACGTTCGCCCGGTACACGATCAGCAGCGCCGCCGCGACGAGGGCGAGCACGATCACGCCGTTCGAGTAGATGAGCCGGTCGCCGCGGGTCGACAGGGCCTTCGGGGCGTACGAGTCGCGAGCGAGGATCGACCCCAGCAGCGGGAAGCCGTTGAACGCCGTGTTGGCGGCGAGCAGCAGCACCGCCGCGGTGGTCGCCTGGATCACGAAGAAGAGGACCGTGTTGTCGCCGAACGTCGCGGCCGCGATCTGCGCGATCAGGGAACGCTGCGGCGTCGTGGCGCACTGCGCGAAGCCCTGCAGATCGCACGCGCTCTCGGCGTAGTGCACGCGGGAGATGAGGGCGAGCGTGATGAGGCCGACGAACAGCACGATCGCGATCGACCCCATGAACACGAGGGTCATCTGCGCGTTCTTGATCTTCGGGCGGCGGAACGCCTGCACGCCGTTCGCGATCGCCTCGACACCGGTCAGCGCCGAACAGCCGGACGCGAACGCGCGGAGGAGCAGCAGGATGAACGCTGCCTGCGTCGTGTGCTCGACGTTCTGCACGGTGTAGGCGGCGGACTCCGCGACCGGGGCGTTGCCGGCCGCGGCCCGGACGAGCCCGACGACGACCATCACGAAGACGCTGCCGACGAAGAGGTAGGTCGGCACGGCGAAGGCCTTGCTCGACTCGCGGACACCCCGGAGGTTCGCGGCGGCGAGGAGCACGACGAACACCAGGGCCAGTTCGACCCGGAACTCGTTGAGGAACGGGAGCGCGGAGATGATGTTGTCCACGCCCGACGCGACCGAGACCGCCACCGTCATGACGTAGTCGACGAGCAGTGCGGAGGCCACGACGAGCCCCGCCTTCTCGCCGAGGTTCCGGTGCGCCACCTCGTAGTCGCCACCGCCGGACGGGTACGCCTTGATGAGCTGTCGGTAGGACGCGACGACCACGACGAGCAGCAGCACGACGAGGGCGGCGACCCACGGGGCGAACGTCAGGAACGCCATCCCGCCGAGCAGCAGGATCATGAGGAGTTCCTGCGGCGCGTACGCCACGGAGGACAGCGGGTCACTCGCGAAGATCGGCAGTGCCAGGTGCTTCGGGAGGAGCTGTCCCTCGAGCTTCTCGGAGGGAAGGGGATCCCCGATCAGTCGCGCTTTCAACGACCGGATCTCGTTCGTCACGAGCGGCAAACCTACTCATTTCCGGGCGCGAGTCAACACGGCCGACCCCGGTGGTATTCCCCGTCCGTGCCGGTTCGGGTCGGGCGCACCCCGGAAACCCCTTGCGGTTGACGCTGCGTCAACCTCTACCGTAGCCCGCATGAGGGATTCGACAGACACAGCGGCCGCAGCTGCGAAAGCACCGCACGGCATCGCCGACGTGGCGCGTTCCGCCGGTGTGTCGAGCCGCACGCTCCGGCACTACGACGCGATCGGCCTGCTGCCCGCGACCGCGGTCGGCGAGGGCGGGCTCCGACGCTACGACGACCGCGCGCTGGTCCGGCTGCAACGGATCCTCCTGCTGCGCGGGCTCGGACTCGGGCTGGCCGACGTCGGCCGGGTCCTCGACGGCGAGCAGGACGACGTCACGGCCCTCACGGCGCACGTCGCGTGGCTCGAACGCGAGCGCGACCGGCTCGCGCGGCAGCTCGCGGCCGTGCGGACCACCATCACGAGGATCGAGGAAGGACAGGACATGAACGCCACCGACACGTTCGACGGGTTCGACCAGACGCGCTTCCGGCAGGAGGTCGAGGAGCGCTGGGGGCCCGCGGCCTGGGACCGAGGCGCACGCTGGTGGGAGTCGAAGGACCCCGCCGCGAAGGAGGCCTTCCAGGCGGAACAGCGGGCGATCGCGCAGGACGCCGCAGCGCTCGCCGCGTCGGGCGCGGGTCCGGCATCGGAGGCCGGCGCAGCACTCGCACGGCGTCAGTTCGCCTGGCTCGCCGAGGCGACGCCCCCGGCCGAGCTCACCGCCGACCGGTTCCGCACGCTCGGTGACATGTACGTGCAGGACGAGCGGTTCACGCACGCCTACGAGTGGGCGGGCGCGGGTGCCGCCCGCGCCCTGCGGGACGCGATGCACGCCCTGGCCGACCGCGGTCTGTGAGGGACGACCCGCGCCTCCTGGTGGACTGCCTGGAGGCGCGGGTCGTCACCGTCTGTCGGCCGCCGGTCGTCAGAGGGACTTGCGCAGCGCCTCCAGGCCGTCGCGCAGACGCGTGACCGTGTCCGCACCGAGCGTGCCGCGGGTCGCCCGACGGCGGAGGTCCGCCCGGACCTGCTGCCGGAACGACGACAGGACCATCTCGACCTCGCGCAGGGCGCGGGCGCCCTCGGACGGGACGTCCACGGGCTCGTCGGCGGTCCGGCCCCGCGGTGCCTGCGCGCTCGCCGCGAGGTCGGCACGGAGCGACCGCATCGCCTCGCCCACCGAGGCGCGGACGCCGTCGGCGAGGGACTTCACCGAGTCGTTGACGCCGTTCTCGACCGCGGCGATCTCGTCGGCACGGGCGTCGAGCTCGGCACGGCCCGCGTCGGTGATGGCGTAGACGGTCTTCCGACCGTCGGCGGACTTCGTGACGAGTCCCTCTTCCTCGAGCTTGGCGAGCCGCGGGTACACGGTGCCGGCGCTCGGGACGTAGGTGCCGCCGAAGCGGTCGCCGAGGGCCTGGATGACCTCGTACCCGTGCATCGGGTGGTCCGCCAGCAGCACGAGCAGGTAGAGGCGCAGGTGGCCGTGCGCGAAGACGGGGCTCATTCGGGCACCTCGCCGTCGTTCACCGGGGCCGCGGGCGTGGTCGGCGCAGCCGGCGCGGTCGGTGTCGTCGGTGTCGTCGGTGCCGTCGGCTCCGCGACGGGTGGGGCGTGCAGCACCGCGATGTCGCCGGACACCGAGTTCACCTTGAGGTCGAGCCACTGCCCGGACAGCTCGCCGCCCTGCTTGACGTAGGACCCCCGCACGCCGCGGATCTCCGAGTCGTCGAACTGCAGCTTGCCCGAGGCGGTGCTGACGGTGCACTGGTAGGGCACGCCGTCCTCGAGTCGGACGCTCACCGCACCGGACACCGTGTTGACGCGGGCCTGGTCGGGGGTGCCGTGCAGGTCGAGCACCACGTCGGCGCTCACCCCGTCGGCCGAGAACCGCGGTATCGCCCCGGTCGCCACGACGTCGCCGGACACGGTGTGGACCGTCAGGGCGCCGTCGAGCTCGCGGATGGTCGTCGTGCCGGACACCGCGTTCACGGTGACGTCACCCGCGACGTCGTCGACGACGAGGTCGCCGGACACCGTGTTGAGCGTGGCGCCGCGGTTCGTGCCGGACAGCAGGGCCCCGGCCGAGACGACGCCGAGGGTGACGATGGCGTCGCGGGGCACGAGGACGCTGACGTCGGCGTGGGCCTTGCCGCGGAACGACTTCAGGAAGCCGATCGGGTCGTCCCACCGGACCTGCGGGTGGTCGATCGTGAGCGTGTCGCCGTCGAGCTCGATCTTCATCGGCTTGCCGGACACGCTGTGCACCTCGACGCGGGCGGTCGGCTCGTCGTGCGCGACGACGTCCACCTGTCCTCCGGCGAGGCCCACGCGCAAGCGGCGGACGATCCCGGTGTCGATCACCTTCGGCTCCTCGACGAGCCACTTCTCCTGGGCCATGTTGCCTCCTCGAACTCGCGATGTATCGCGTCTGTGGCAGACACGTTATATCGCGACCTGGACGCACGCAAGGGCTCTAGGCGACCTCCGAGGCGGCGGCGACCCGCGCCTCCTGGACCGGTGTGGTGGCACGCGTCCGTTCCGGGCTCCACGGGAACCGGCGGAAGACCGGCATGAGCGGCTGCACCATCGGACCGATCGCGAACGCCGCGACTACGGTGCCGGCTCCGACGTCGCCGCCGAGGAACCAGCCGACGATCACGACCGAGACCTCGATGACGGTCCGCGCCACCCACACCGGCCAGCCGAGGCGCTCGTGCAGGCCGACCATCAGGCCGTCACGAGCGCCCGTGCCGAAGCCGGCGCCGATGTAGAACGCGGTGGCGACCGCCAGGAGCACCAGCCCGGCGACGAACAGGAGGACCCGGCCGAGGAGTTCCGACGGTGTCGGGACGAGCCAGAGCACGAGGTCGGCGCTCGGTCCGATCGCCAGGGCGTTGAGCAGCGTCCCGATGCCCGGCTTCTGGCGGAGCGGGATCCAGAACAGCAGGATGACGCCGCTCGACACCACGGTGATGACGCCGAAGGACCACGGCACCACGTTCTCGAGCCCCTCCGTGAGGACCGTCCACGACGAGACCCCGACGACTGCACGCACCTGCAGTGCCGTCGAGGCGCCGTAGAGGAACAGACCCACGAAGAGCTGGACGAAGCGGAGCGTGAGGGCGGTGGAGCGGGGCATGGCTCGATCGTCGTGGAGATTGGACTGCGGGTCGAGAGCCAATTCCGCTACCGTGGATCCATGACTCCGGTCCTCCTCAGTGCCCGATCCGCAGCGCTCCTCCTCACCGACTGGCGCGCCGGTACCGACGCCCCCGCGTACGAGGCGCTGTCCGACGCGCTGCGCGTGCTCGTCATCGACGGCCGGATCCCGCAGGGCGTGCGGCTGCCCGCCGAGCGCGGCCTCGCCACCGCGCTCGGTGTCTCGCGCACCACCGTCGCGAACGCGTACTCGAGGCTCCGGTCCGACGGCTTCGTGGTGTCGCTCCGGGGGTCCGGCAGCGTGGTCCGGCTCCCGGCCGGGCTGATCGGCCGACCGGACCCGGAACGGCTCGGCGGCGTCGTCGACGACGACCTGCTCGACCTCCGCAAGGCCGCACTGCACGCGGCTCCCGGGATCGCCGAGGCGGTCGAGCGCGCGGTGCGGCACGTGCCCGCGGCGCTCGCCGGCATCGGGTACGACACCGTCGGGGACCCCGGGCTGCGCGCGGCGATCGCCGAGCGGTACACCGAACGCGGCCTGCCCACCGACCCGTCCCAGGTCGTCGTGACGATCGGGGCGCAGCACGCGATCGCCCTGCTCGCCCGGGTGCTCGTCCGCCGGGGCGACGCCGTCCTCGTCGAGTCCCCGACCTACCCGCACGCGCACGAGGCCTTCCGCGAGGTCGGCGGTCGACTCGTCGGCGTGCCCGTCGACGCACGGACCGGGTGGGACGCCACGGCGCTCGAGACCACGATGCGCCGCACGGCGCCGGCGGTCGCGTACGTCATGCCCGAGCTGCACAACCCGACCGGAGCGACGATGTCCGCGTCCACCCGGGAGCTCCTGCTGTCCGTCGCTGCGTCGACCGGGACGACGGTCATCGCGGACGAGACCATGGGCGAGCTGCGGATCGAGGGCTCGCCGTCCCTGCCAATGGCAGCGGCCGACCCGTCCGGGGCATCGGTCGTGATGATCGGGTCGGCCGACAAGGTGTTCTGGGGCGGCCTGCGGATCGGTTGGATCCGCGCCGCACCGGCGCTCCTGCAGCGGCTGCTCCTCGCCCGGCCGACGGGCGACCTCGGCACGCCCGTGCTCGACCAGTTGGTCGCGCGGGAGCTCGTCCCGCGGACGGCGGCGGTCCTGGAGGCGCGGCGCGAGTACCTGCGCCAGGGTCGCGACGACGTCGTGGGTGCGTTGCGTGCGCGGCTCCCGGAGTGGGACGTGCCGTCGCCGGCGGGCGGGTTGACGACGTGGGTCGGGCTCGGGCGCCCGGTGTCGAGCGCGCTGGTGCTCGCCGCGCGCGCCGAGGGCGTCGTGCTCGCGTCCGGCGGGGTCTTCGGCCCGGACGGTGGGTTCGAGCGGTTCCTGCGGGTGCCGTTCACGATGTCCCCGGCCGACCGGGTGCGGCTCGTCGACGTGCTCGAACGGTCGTGGGCACGGATCGGTGGCGACGCCGCCGGCGTGCGGGGGTCGCTCGCCGCGGTGGTGTGACGCGCCCTCCTCGCTCGGCAGTGTCATCCTCCGGGGTGACGCCCCTCGTGCGATCTGGCTCTGCGGAGTGATGCGTGCGACGCCCGGCCACCGGGATCCTGGTCCCATGGAGACGACCATGCACGCCGGCACGACGGCCCGTCCGGCGCCCGCTCCGACCCACGCGGTGCCCGCCGCCGCCCGGGTCTCGATGGCGCTCACGGGGGCACTGCTCGCCGGGGTGCTGACCTCGTTCGGGCAGGCGGTGCCCGGACTCTCCTCCGTCGCGAACTCCGCCGGACCCTGGTTCGTCGTCGCGGCTGCGCTGTGCCTGCTCGCCGGTGTGCGGTCGGGGCGCTGGGCGTCGCCGGTCGCGATGGTGCTCGGCGTCGTGCTCCTCGAGCTCATGCACGTGGGGTACTGGGCGACGACGAACCTGCGCGGCTACCCGGACGTCCTGTCGATCACGAACTTCTGGGTCCTGATGGGCATCCCCGCCGGGGTGCTCGCGGGTGCGGTCGCGGTGGCACTCCGGTCCCGGGACGTCGGGTGGCGCGGGGCAGCGCTCGGGGCGACCGCCGCCGTGCTCGTCGGCGAGGGCGTCCGGGCCCTGCTGCAGGTCGCGGACACCACGGGGCCGGTGACCTGGGTGGTCGAGATCGTCGTCGGTCTGGCGGTGCTCGTCGTGGCGGTCGTGACGGCACGGACCCCGCTCGGCCGGATCGTGGCGCTCGCCACGGGTGTGCTCGGGACCGTGGGCGTGCTCGGCGCGTACCTGCTCCTCGGCGGCTGAGCGCGTCGAGGGACGCCCTGCAAGGATCAGGGTGTGCACCTCCTCTCGGTCTTCAGCCTCCGCAACCGGGCGCTCATCGCGCTCGTCACCGTCGTCGTCGCGGTGTTCGGCGGCATCGCGTTGACGAGCCTCAAGCAGGAGCTCATCCCCAGCGTCCAGTTCCCGCAGGTCGCCATCGTCAGCGCGTACCCCGGTGCCACGCCCGAGGTCGTGTCGAACGACGTGTCGACGAAGATCGAGCAGGCGATCCAGGTCGTGCCGAACCTCGAGTCGACCACCGCGACGTCGTCGACCGGGCAGAGCGTCGTCTCGGCGTCGTTCGACTACGGATCGAACCTCGCCAGCGCCGAGGACAAGATCCAGACCGCGGTGAACGCCCTGTCGCTCCCGGACACCGTGCAGACGCAGATCGTCACCGGGTCCTTCGACGACCTGCCCGTGCTGCAGCTCGCCGTCACGGGGAAGGGCGACCAGGAACAGCTGGTCGACCGGCTGAACGCCACGGCGATCCCCGACATCGAGAAGCTCGACGGGGTCCGGCAGGCCGACGTCTTCGGCAACCCGGGGCGCCGCGTCGTGATCACCCCGGACACCGACGAGCTGGCGTCGCGGGGCCTGAGCACCCAGTCCATCGCGGACGCACTCGACGACAACGGGACGCTCGTCCCCGGTGGCACGATCACCCAGGACGGCACGACGCTGTCGGTGCAGACGGGGGAGCGGATCGCGTCGATCAAGGACATCGAGGGGCTGCCGTTGACCGCGTCGTCGAGCGGCGGGTCGTCGTCCGGGGCGGGATCCTCCGGCAGCTCCTCGTCCGGCGGTGCGGCGGACGCCGGGGCAGGCGCGACCGGCGGGGCGGGCGCGACCGGGGCCGTGGACGCGACCAGTGGGACGGCGGCTGGCGGTGCGGCGGGGGCGGGCAGCGCCTCCAGTGCGACCGCCGGTGCCGGGGCCGCCGCGACGACGCCGACCACCATCGGCGACGTGGCGAAGGTCGCGATCGAGGAGTCGCCGCGCACCTCGATCAGCCGCGTGAACGGCGAGACGGCACTGACCATCGCGATCACCAAGACGCAGGAAGCGAACACCGTCGACGTCTCGAAGACGGTCCGCGACGCCCTCCCCGGCATCGAGGCGAAGGTCGCCGGCGACCCCCGGTTCACCGTCGTGTTCGACCAGGCGCCCTACATCCAGCAGTCCATCGACTCCCTCGCCGAAGAGGGGCTCCTCGGCCTCGGGTTCGCCGTCGTCGTGATCCTGCTGTTCCTGCTGTCGGTGCGGTCGACGATCGTCACCGCGATCTCGATCCCGACCTCGGTGCTCCTCGCCGCGATCGGCATGCGGGCGACCGGGTACACGCTGAACGTCATCACGCTCGCCGCGCTCACCATCGCGATCGGGCGCGTGGTGGACGACTCGATCGTGGTCATCGAGAACATCAAGCGGCACCTGCAACCCGGGGTGGACCGGACCCGAGCGGTGCTCGACGCCGTCCGCGAGGTGGCCGGCGCCGTCACCGCGTCGACCCTCACCACCGTCGCCGTGTTCCTGCCGGTCGCGTTCGTCGCGGAGCTCGTCGGCGAGCTGTTCCGGCCGTTCGCCCTGACCGTCACCATGGCGCTCGTGGCGTCGCTGCTGGTGTCGCTGACGATCGTCCCGGTGCTCGCGTACTGGTTCCTCCGGACGCCTGCCGCCGCCGGTGGCACCGTCGCTGGTGGCGCTGCCGCCGCTGGTGGCGCTGCCGCCGCTGCTGCCGGCGGTGCTGCTGCCGGTGGCGCTGCTGCCGACGGGTCCGCTGCGACCGCCGCGCTGTCGTCCGCCGAGGACCTGCACGACGCCGGCACGTCCGACCGGCTCCGGCGCGGGTACCAGCCCGTGCTGCGATGGGCCATCGGACGGCCGGCGCTCGTGGTGGTCCTGGCGGTCCTCGTGCTCGGCGGCACCGCGGCCGCCGTGCCGTTCGTCAAGACGAACTACCTCGGCGACTCCGGGCAGAACACCTTCACCGTCACGCAGGACCTCGAGCCGGGGACGAGCCTCGACGAGCAGTCCGACGCGGCGCAGGAGGTGGAGCGCGTGCTCCGCGGTGTCCAGGGTGTGCAGACCGTGCAGACCACCATCGGGACGAGCGGGCAGTCGATCCAGGCGGCCTTCGGGGGCGGGGCGTCGGCCTCCGTGCAGTACAACGTGACGACGGACGCCGGCGACGACCAGACCGCCATCCAGTCCACCGCGCGCGACCGCATCGACCGGATCGACGGCGTCGGCGAGGTCAGCCTCTCGTCGGCCGGTGGCGGCTTCGGCGGCTCGAGCGACATCGAGGTCGACGTCACCGCGCCGACCCAGGCAGAGCTCCGGACCGCGGCGGCGTCGGTGCTGCGCGAGATGCGGAAGGTCGACGGCACGACCGGCGCGACGAGCAACCTGTCGGCGTCCGAGCCGTACCTCGCCGTCCGGGTCGACCGGCAGGCGGCCGCGGAGCGCGGGCTGACCGAGACGCAGGTCGGCGGGATCGTCGCCGCGGCGGTCTCACCGCGTGACACCGGCACGATCGAGATCGACGACGCGACGCTCGACGTGTACATCGCCGACCCCGAGCCGCCGACCACCGTCGCGGCACTGCGGTCGCTGTCCATCCCCACTTCGACCGGGTCGGTGCCGCTGTCCGACCTGGCGACCGTCGAGCAGTCCGAGGGGCCGACGTCCATCACGACGTCGAACGCCGTCCGGACGGCCACGATCACGGTGACCCCGGACTCGACGAACCTCGGCGCCGCCGTGCAGAACGTGACGGCGGCCGTCGACGCGCTCGACCTGCCGCGTGGCGCATCCGCCGAGATCGGCGGTGTCGCCTCGAGCCAGTCGTCGGCGTTCAGCCAGCTCCTGTTGGCCATGCTCGTCGCGGTCCTGATCGTCTACGTGATCATGGTCGCGACGTTCCGGAGCCTGCGGCAGCCGCTGCTGCTGCTCGTGTCGGTGCCGTTCGCGGTCACCGGCGCGCTGCTCCTGCAGATCGTGACGGGGATCCCGCTCGGTGTGGCGTCGCTGATCGGCCTGCTCATGCTCGTGGGCATCGTGGTGACGAACGCGATCGTCCTCATCGACCTCGTCAACCAGTACCGGCGCCGGGGGCTCCGCGTGCACGAGGCCCTGATCGAGGGTGCGACCAGACGACTCCGGCCGATCCTGATGACCGCCCTGGCGACGATCTTCGCGCTGCTCCCGATGGCCGTCGGGCTGACCGGCCGGTCCGGGTTCATCTCGCAGCCGCTCGCGCTCGTGGTCATCGGCGGGCTGGTGTCGTCGACGCTGCTCACCCTCGTGGTGCTGCCGTCGCTGTACGCCCTCGTCGAGGGGCTCTTCGAGCGGCGGGCCGATCGGCGGGCGGCGCGTGAGGCCGCGGCGGGGGAGGCCACTGCGCGTGAGGCCACTGCGGGGGATGCCGCTGCGCGTGGGGCCGCGGCGGGGGAGGACTAGCGGCGGTACTCCGCGTCGATCGCCGAGATCGGGTCGACGACGGAGGCAGCCGGCGCCGCCACGGGTGCCTCCTCGCGCTCGACGGCACGGAACCACGACACGAGGACGCACGTCAGCGTCACGAGGAACACCACGCCGGCGCCCTGCGACAGCACGGTCATCCGTCCCGTCACGGCCGCGTACCCGCCGAAGGCGACCGCGGCGGTGAACGACAGACCGAGCAGGAGCTCGGCGAACGTCTGCAGCGAGGAGTGCCGCTCCCAGCGGGAGGCAGTCGCGTGTGCAGGGCGCATCGAGGTGTCGGTCACCCCCGAAGTCTGCGGTGCGCGGGCGCCGAGCGGCAGTCCCGACTCCGGGTGCCACCCGGCCGGGGCACGTGCGTCCGGTGTCGGTGCCGGTGCCGGTTCCGGTGCCCGAGTCTCGGCCCCGCGGACACTTTCGCGTCCGCACCGCCCGAGGAACGTCCGCCGAACCGAGACTCGGGGCCGCGGCGGCCACCAGCCACGCGCGGCCCCGGCCGCGGCTCAGTCCAGGTGCTCCCGCAGGAAGCTCGCCACGCGCTTGCTCATCGCCTCGTCGAGCTGCGCGATGGAGTGCGCCGACCCCTCGACCGCGACGAACGTCACCGGCACGTCATGCCGTCGGAGCGTCGCCGCGAACTCCTGCGACTCCCACAGCGGGATGAACTCGTCGGTGGAGTGGCCGATGAAGAACGGCGCCGTGTCCGAGGTCACGTGGTACTCCGGCGACGCCCGGGTCGCGGCCGGACAGTCCGAGTAGGTCCGGCAGCCGAGGTACAGCAACTGCTTCCGCTGGAACGCGGCGGAGACGCCGTCGGCCTCGGTCGAGCGGGTCGTCAGGTTCGTGGGGCCGCTCAGGTCGACGACGGCCCGGATCCGGTCCCCCTCGGCGTAGGCGGTCGAGTCGTGGTCCGTCACGGCGAGCATCGCCGCGAGGTTCCCACCGGCGCTGCCCCCGAACACCCCGACCCGCTTGCTGTCGACGTCGTAGGTCGACAGCGTCGTCGGACGGAACACCCAGTCGAGTGCCCGTCGGACGTCGTCCAGCCCGGCCGGGAACGGGTCCGTCGGGGCGAGCCGGTAGTCGACGTTGAAGGTGACGAAGCCCTCGGAGGCCAGGTACTTGCACACCGATCGGTACGCGGCGGTGGCCTTGTCGCCGTGGGACCAGCTCCCGCCGTGGATCATCAGGACGGCGGGACGCGTGCCGCTGGCCGCCTCGGCGACGGCGGCGTCGCCGGCACCAGCACCAGCACCGGTCCCGTCGTCGGCTGCCCCGGCCCCCGCAGCGGCGACGCCGGCCGCGGCAGTCCCGGAAGTCCCGGCACCACTCGCACTCCCGTCCCCGGCCGCGTCGACACCGGCCGCGTCGGCCCCGACATCGTCCGGCGTCGCGGAAGCCGTCCCGCCCGGCGTCGGCGTCGGGGTCCTCGTGGTGTCCGGTGCACTGTCCGCCGGCAGGCACACGTCGAGCCGCTGCAGCGCGTCCGACCCGTACGGCACGTCGGCGACGACGTCGATGCCGTGGTACCGGAGCGACAGCGGGTAGATGACGGGTCCGGCGGTCACCGTGCGGTTCTCGTCACCGACCGGGTCCGTGCTGCACGACGCGACCGCGCCGAGCGCCACGACCGCGGCGACGAGCGCGAGCAGCGTGCGACGGCCTGACCTCATCGGATCAACGGTAACCCGGTCCCCGCACGCCGTCGTCCACCCACGGGAGGAACCGACCCGCCCCGAGGACCACCGCCGGACGAACCCGCCCGGCGGTGCCAGGATGGTGACGACCCCGCAGGAGGACCCGTGAGCCGTCGCAAGGCCTGGAACGCCGACCCCGAACCGCTGCTCCGCGTCGAGGAGGGGTTCCGCCTCGACCGGGTCGACCCCGACGGCACCCCGGGCTTCCCGGGGCGGAAGATCGACGGGCTCGAGGCGCTCGCCGCCGGGGCCTCCCGACTGTCCGCGCTGCAGGAGCGACTCTGGGCAGCCTCGACCGCCGGTGACCAGCGCCGCGTGCTCCTCGTGCTGCAGGCGATGGACACCGCGGGCAAGGGCGGGATCGTCTCGCACGTCGTCGGCGCGGTGGACCCGAACGGCGTGCACTACGCCGGGTTCAAGGCGCCGAACGCCGAGGAACGCGAGCACGACTTCCTCTGGCGCATCGAGCGACAGCTCCCGGGTGCCGGCCAGCTCGGCGTCTTCGACCGCTCCCACTACGAGGACGTCCTCATCCAGAAGGTCCGCGCGTTCGCCCCGCCGGAGGAGATCGAGCGCCGCTACGGAGCCATCGTCGACTTCGAGGACGAGCTCGCCGCGTCGGGCACGAGCCTCGTCAAGGTGATGCTCCACATCTCGAAGGACGAGCAGCGCGAACGACTCGGTGAGCGCCTCGACCGACCCGACAAGCACTGGAAGTTCAACCCCGGCGACATCGACGAGCGCCTGCTCTGGGACGACTACCAGGACGCGTACCAGACGGTGTTCGACCGCACCTCGACCGCGACGAACCCCTGGTACGTCATCCCGGCGAACCGCAAGTGGTACGCCCGGCTCGCCGTGCAGCAGCTCCTGCTCCGCACGCTCGAGGACATGCAGCTCACCTGGCCCGCAGCGGACTTCGACGTGGCCGAGCAGCGGCAGCGGCTCGCCGAGTCCTGACCCGCGAACGGTCCAGGAGGCACGGATCGCCCCCGCCTCGCAGCCCCGGCCGGGCGGTGGGCTGGCCAGCGACGGTCCGATCGCGTAGACTCGCTCGGTCGGCCTTCGACGCCGTGACATTGCGATCACGGAGTTTTCGTTTGGGTGTGTGTTGCTCGAGGGCTGGATTCACGTCGATCCGCGACGGGAAGAACCCCCTCTCCGCACGCAAGCCCCCGCCGATGTCGCTGCCGGGCGCTGCGGTACGTCTGCACCCCGAGAAAGTAGCCATGGCCCCGTATAACAAGGGCGGCGCGGACAACCGCGCTTCCGACCGTGTCCGTCACCCGAACGGCACCCCCGCCGCTCGCAGCAGCAAGCACCGCGGTTTCCGCGCCGCCGACCCGTCCGCTCCGCGGCAGAAGCAGCGTTGGGATGCCGAGGAGCGTCGCGGCCGCGCGGCGCAGGGCGAGCGCCCGAGCCGTCCGAACTGGGAGCCGCGCGACGGTGGCCAGGGCCGCCCGCAGCGTGATGACCGTGGTGGCCGTCGCTTCGACCGCGACGACCGCGCCCCGCGCCGGTTCGACCGCGACGACCGTGCGCCCCGTCGTGACAACGACGACCGTCCGCGTCGTTCGTTCGACCGTGACGACCGCGCCCCGCGTCGCTTCGACCGTGACGATCGTGCCCCGCGTCGCTTCGACCGCGACGACCGCGCTCCCCGTCGTGACGACGATCGTGCCCCGCGTCGCTTCGACCGCGACGACCGCGCTCCCCGTCGTGACGACGACCGCGCTCCGCGCCGGTTCGACCGCGACGACCGCGCCCCCCGTCGCTTCGACCGCGACGATCGTGCTCCCCGTCGCTTCGACCGTGACGACCGTGCGCCCCGTCGTGACGACGACCGCGCTCCCCGCCGGTTCGACCGTGACGACCGTGCGCCGCGCCGTGACAACGACGATCGTCCGCGCCGGAACTTCGACCGTGACGACCGTGCCCCGCGCCGGTTCGACCGCGACGACCGCGCTCCCCGCCGTGACGCCGACGACCGTCCGCGCCGGAACTTCGACCGCGACGACCGCGCCCCGCGCCGGTTCGACCGCGACGACACCGAGCGCAAGCCCTTCGTCCCCGCCGACGACGTCAAGCTCGAGAAGCTCCAGGCCGAGGCAACCCTCGCGGCCGACGTCGAGGGCGTGACCTTCGCCGACCTCGGCATCGGCGGCAACATCTCCCGCGCCCTGGCCGAACTCGGCGCCACGAGCCCGTTCCCGATCCAGGCAGCGACGATCCCCGACGTGATCGCGGGCAAGGACGTGCTCGGCCGTGGCCGCACGGGCTCCGGCAAGACCATCGCCTTCGGCGCCCCGCTCGTCGAGAAGCTCATGGAGAACGGCGGCGGCACGAAGCGCAAGATGGGCCGCGCCCCGCGTGCGCTCATCCTCGCGCCGACCCGTGAGCTCGCCCTGCAGATCGACCGCACCGTGCAGCCGATCGCCCGCTCGGTGGGCCTCTTCACGACGCAGATCTACGGTGGTGTCCCGTACGGCCGCCAGGTCGGTGCGCTCGAGCGCGGCGTCGACATCATCGTCGGCACCCCGGGGCGCGTGCAGGACCTCATGAACAAGGGGACGCTCGACCTCAGTGAGGTCGTCATCTCCGTGCTCGACGAGGCCGACCACATGTGCGACCTCGGGTTCCTCGAGCCGGTGCAGGAGATCCTCTCCGCCACGGCCGAGGTCACCCCCGAGGGCAACCGCGCCCAGAAGCTCCTGTTCAGCGCGACGCTCGACGCCCAGGTCGCGTCGCTCGTCGAGCAGTTCCTGCACGAGCCGTCCGTCCACGAGGTCGCCGGTGAGGACCAGGCCTCGTCGACGATCGACCACCGCGTGCTCGTGGTCGAGCAGCGCCAGAAGGACCAGCTCCTCGAGGAGCTCGTCGCCGGCGCCGGCAAGACCATCGTGTTCGCCCGCACCCGTGCCTACGCCGAGCGGCTCGCCGACCAGTTCGAGGACGCCGGCATCCGCGCGACCTCGCTCCACGGCGATCTGAACCAGTCGCGCCGGCAGCGGAACCTGCAGCTCCTCACGAGCGGCCGCGTGAACGTGCTCGTCGCGACCGACGTCGCCGCCCGTGGCATCCACGTGGACGACGTGTCGCTCGTCGTGCAGGCCGATGCGCCCGACGACTACAAGGCGTACATGCACCGCTCGGGCCGCACGGGTCGTGCCGGCAAGGAGGGCACCGTCGTCACGATCGTCCCGCGCAGCCGTCGCCGCAAGATCGAGGGCATCCTCGAGCACGCGGAGATCGAGGCGGACCTCGTCGACGCCGCCCCCGGTGACGGGATCGTCGCGGAGCTCGCCGCGCGGTAGTCGCGAGCCGACGCAGGACGGGAGGCGCGGTGCCAGCTGGCACCGCGCCTCCCGTCCGTCACATGGTGAGCAGAAATGGTCGGGTCGCCGCCGATGACCCGACCCTTTCTGCTCACGATGCGCCGCGTCAGCGGGTGAAGAAGAGCAACCCGCGCACGTACCCGGCCTGCCCGGCATGCTGCGTGCAGTCGTCGAGGATGCTGACGAGCCGCGCGCCCCGCGTGACGGGCGGGTCCCACGCGTCGTCGACCACCGGGTCGAAGTCCGCCGGCTCGAGCGTGCCGACGTAGGCGACCGTGCGGTCGTGCACCGCGCGGAGGTAGTCGACCAGCAGGTCCGCCGAGGCGCGGACGCGTCCGACGTCGTCCCGCGACATGCCGTAGCCGAGCGCCTCGGCAGGGAACGGCAGTCCGAACCGCTCCACCCAGCCGTCCGCCGTCCACACCTGCTCGGTGCCCGCGAGGTCCGCGATCTGGGCGTCCTGCCCGCGCGCGATGTGCCACGCGAGCCAGGCGAGGGTGTTCGCACCGGCGGCCGGACGTGCGGCCAGCTGGTCCTCCGACAGCCCGCTGACGGCGCGCTCGACCGTGGCGGGGACGCGGGAGAACGCTTCGATGAGGAGTTCTGAGGGGGTCATGCCGGCAACGCTACGCGCGGTGTCCGACACCGTTCGTCACGGCTGCAGGCCGGCGATCGTCCCCGCGACGGAGACTGATCGCGAGTGGCGTTCGAGCGCAGCGCCGAGCCGGTCGAAGGCGTCGGCGAGGCCGGCGCGGTCGCCGGGGGCGATGACCTCGCGGAACGCCGACGAGTAGACGGCGCCGATCTCCCGCGCCACCTCGGACCCGGACGGGGTGAGGTGGAGGAGGATGCTGCGGCGGTCGTCGGGGTTCGGACGACGCTCGATGTGGCCGCGCTTCTCGAGCCGGTCGATCAGGCTCGTCATGGCACCCGTGGAGAGCTCGAGGTACTCGCCGGCCTGCTTCGGGGTGATGCCCTCGCCGTCGGCGGACGCGAGGAAGAACACGAACCGGGCGTCCGTGGCGTTCAGCCCGCGGGTGGAGCTCTCGTGGTGCAGGACGCGCGCGTGCTGCATCTGCAGCACGCGGAACGCCGTCAGCAGCTTCGCGACGTCGCCGTCCGGGTCGACCTCGGGGATGCTGACGGTCGGCGACACGGGGGCAGGGGGGAGCTGCGCGGCGTCCAGGGGTCGCGCGAGCGCGGTGGTGGTGTCCGTCATCGGGCGGCTCTTCTCGGGAGGGTGATCGCCTGCGCGATCGGCGGGACGGCACGGGTATGCCGTCGTGCTGCTCATTGAACAAGTATCTCACCGATTGAAGTACCCCCAACCTTGGGGGTGTAGCTTCCCTTGTGAGCCACACGGCGCTCAAGTAGCTTGATCGTCGTAGCAACCACGGCGCCGTCGCGACCAACCACCGCGGAACCCCGGCGCCCCTTTGGATCAGGAGCTCCGTCATGTCCCGTGTCACCCCGCGCGCTGCGCGTCTCGCCGCCTGGATCGCCATCCCCGCCGCTCTCGTGGCCTCGGGTGTCGTCGTCTCGACCGCGTCCTACTCGGCCTTCTCGGCCACCACGGTCAACCCGACCAGCAACTGGACGGCCGGCAGCGTCGCCCTCACCGACGACGACAACAACACCGCGCTGTTCAACGCGACCGGCCTCAAGCCCGGCTCGACCGGTGCGAACTGCATCACGGTCACCTCGACCGGCACGCTGCCCTCGACCGTGAAGCTCTACGGCACGAACGCGGCCACGACGAACGCCCTCGCGTCGAACATCAACCTCACCGTCGAGCAGGGCACGGGCGGCGGCTTCGGCTCCTGCACCGGCTTCACCGCGGCGTCGACCAACGGCACGCTCTACAGCGGCACCGTCGCGGGCTTCGGCACGGCCTCGACCAACTTCGCCACGGGTGTCGGCAGCTGGGCCCCGACCGGCAGCGGCTCGGAGTCGCGCGTCTACCGCTTCACCTACACCGTCTCGAGCACCGCACCGAACACCGTGCAGGGCGGCACCGCGGCCCTCGGCTTCACCTGGGAGGCCCAGAACAGCTGAGCCGGCGACACGGGAGCGTGATCGACGCTCCCGTGTCCACCGCGTGACGTCCGGGACCGAGCCCGATGCGGGCCCGTCCGTCACCGTCCGACAACGCGCCCCCGGTCGAAGGCAGTCATGGTCAGCATCGAAGTGCACGGCGGTCCCACGCCGCACGACGCGCTCCGTGACGCCGTCGACTGGGGGCGCGTCGTCGTGGCAACGCTCGCCCGCGGCGTCGTCGCGACCCTGCTCGGGCTCGCGCTCTGGGCGGCTGCTCCCGCCGTCATCGGCTGGCAGCCGACGACGGTGATGACCGGATCGATGGAGCCGCGGCTCACCCCCGGCGACGTCGTGGTCTCCCGCCCGGTGTCGGCCGGGGACGTCCGGATGGGCAAGGTCCTGCTCGTCGACGACCCGGACCAGCCCGGGCACCTCCGCATGCACCGTTACGTCGAGGACGGTCCGCGCGGCACGATCGTCACGAAGGGCGATGCGAACCCCCGGCAGGACTCCACGCCCGTCGAACCCTCGGCCGTCCACGGAATCGCGTTCCTGCGGGTCCCGTTCGTCGGTGCGCCGATCGTGTGGCTCCGCGCGGGGGAGTGGGGCAAGGTCGGGATGCTGGCACTCGGTCTGGTCGCGGTGCTCGCGCTCTGCACGATCGACGGATCGCTGCGGCGGCTGGTCGGTCCGGCGGGGCGCTCGTCGGACGAGGATGCGTCGCGCGGCGGGGGTGGCGGGCCGGACGGTGGCGCTGGCGGCGTGCGTGTCCGTGACGGTGTCTGTGTCGGCGTGGGCGTCGGCGTGGGTGACAGCGCCGGCGCCGGTGACGGCCAGGAGGCGCGGGTCGACCCCGCCCCGCGCGTCGCCACGGCCCCGACCACCGCCCCCACCGCCGTCGTGAGCCGCCGTACCCTCCGTCGCGCGGACCGCCGAGCGCGTCGGCTCCGCCGGCTCGGCGGCGCGGCCGCCGTCCTCGTGCTCGCGGGCGGTGCCGGGTTCCTCCTGCCGGCGGAGGCCGTCGCCGGGCCGTGGTCGCGGACCACCGTCACGTCCACCTCGTTCGACGCCCTCACCGTCCCGCAGGCCACCGCGCTCGCCTGCACCCCGAACGGCGACGGCTCCGTGAACATCGGCTTCACCTACGGTGGGCCGGCCGCGACCTCGTTCTCCGTGATGAACGGGACGACCGCGCTCGCCACCCAGTCGACCTCGCCCGTGCGCGTCGTCGGCTCCGGTCTCCTCAACCTCGGCCAGGTGTACACCGTCACCGTCCGCGTGAACTACCTCGGGAACTGGACGTCGACGAGCACCGCGACCGCCCGGATCCAGACGGCCCTCATCGGTACCAACCTCAGTTGCGCCTGAGTTCTCCACAGGTCGCCGCGGGGCACCCGGCGATGTCCCCGGCCGGCGCTACCGTGACCGCATGCGCATCCTGCACACCGGCGACTGGCACCTCGGCCGCACACTGCTGGGTGCCGACCTGCTCGAGCACCAGGCGGCCTTCCTCGACTGGCTCGTCGACCAGGCACGGGCGCGTGCGGTCGACCTCGTCGTCGTCGCCGGGGACGTCTACGACCGTGCCATCCCGCCGGTCGACGCCGTCCGGATGCTGTCCCGGGTGCTCGAACGGCTGGCCGAGACGGCCACGGTCGTCATCACCCCGGGCAACCACGACTCCGCCGCACGACTCGGCTTCGGTGCCGGCGTGATGGACCCGCGGGTGCGGATCCTCGCCGAACCCGCAGGCATCGCCACCCCGGTCCTCGTCGACGACGCCGACGGGCCCGTCGCGGTGTACGGCATCCCGTACCTGCACCCCGACCTCACCCGGTACGCCCTCGCGGCGGTGCCCGACGAGCCGCTCGCCCGCTCGCACCAGGCCGTCGTCGGTGCGGCGATGGACCGCGTCCGCGCCGATCTCGCCCAGCGGCCCGGTACGCGCAGCGTCGTCGTGGCCCACGCGTTCGTCGGCGGGACCGAACCGAGCGACAGCGAGCAGGACATCCGCGTCGGCGGTGTCGACCGGGTGGCGCGTGCCGTGTTCGACGGCATCGACTACGTCGCGCTCGGGCACCTGCACGGGCCGCAGCGCGTGGGGGACGGCGACCGCGTGCGGTACGCCGGTTCGCCGCTCGCGTTCTCGTTCGGCGAGCGGCACCAGCAGAAGTCCGTCACGGTCGTCGACCTCGACGACTCCGGGCAGGTGACGGCCGAGCTCGTGCCGGCGCCCGTGCCGCGGCGGCTCGTCGACGTCCGGGCCACGATCGACGAGATCGAGTCCGGGGCGCACCGGTCGGCGGCGGACGCCTGGGTCCGCGTCGCCGTGACGGACACCGTCCACCCGGAACGGATGTACGCCCGGGTGAAGGACCACTTCCCCCACGCCCTCGCCATCACGCACGAGCCGGCCGACCGCGCCGAGCGTGCCGCCGCCCGTGCGGTCACGGCGACGTCCGACCCGGTCGAGGTGGCAGCCGACTTCGTGTCGTTCGCCACCGGCACCGTGCCGGACGACGATGACCGCGCGATCCTGACCGAGGCGTACGAAGCGGCCGCCCTGGCCCTCCAGCGTGAGGGGGACCGCTGATGTACCTGCACCGGCTCGAACTCCGCGCGATCGGCCCCTACCCGGATCTCGTGTCGATCGACTTCGCCGCGCTCGCCGCCTCCGGGGTGTTCCTGCTCGAAGGGCCGACGGGTTCCGGCAAGTCGACGATCATCGACGCCGTGGTGTTCGCCCTCTACGGTGGACTGGCCGGTGCCGACGCGAGCGACGACCGGTTGCACAGCCAGCACGCCGACCCCGCGGTCGAGCCCTTCGTCGAGCTCGTGTTCGAGACCGGTGCCGGTGTGTACCGCGTCCGACGCACGCCGCAGTACCAGCGCCCGAAGCAGCGGGGGACCGGCACCGTGAAGCAGCAGGCCTCCGCGCAGTTGTTGCGCCTCGCCGGGCCGGCCGACGTGGCCGGTGAGCCGATGTCCTCGCGCATCCCCGAGGTCGCGGTCGAGATCGCCCGGATCATCGGCCTCGACAAGGCGCAGTTCCTGCAGACCGTCGTCCTGCCCCAGGGCGAGTTCGCCCGGTTCCTGCGGTCTCCCGGCGAAGACCGCCGCAAGCTGCTGCAGTCGTTGTTCGGCACGCAGGTCTACGACCGGACGGCCGACGAACTCGCTGTCCGCCGTCGCGCCGTCCTGGCCGAGGTCGAGGGCGCCGACGCCCGGGTCCGCGACGCCCTGAACCGGTTCGCCCAGGCTGCGGGTGTCGACGAGCCGGACGAGACCGACGTCCCCGCGACCGTCGCGGCACTCCGAGCGACCGCCGACGCTGCCGAGTCCGCTCGCGCCACCGCGTCGCACGCGGCCGCTGCTGCGGCGGCGCACGAGCAGTCGGTCACTGCTCGTGCAGCCGCACTGGACCGCCGTGCCGTCCTCGTCGCACGTCGTGCGGAACTCGACGCGGGTGCCGACGGGGTCGCCGCGGCCCGCGTGCGCCTGGCGTCGGGCGAACGCGCTGCCCGCGTCGCGGTCGTCGCCGACGGGCTCGACGCCGCACGCGCCCGCTCCGACCACGCCGCCGCGGCGGCGGACGCCCTCCGCGCACAGCACGGCGTGACGACCGACCGAGACGCCCTCGCCCACCAGCGGACCGCCGTGACCGAGTGCCTCGCCGCGGTCCGGCACCGCATCGACCTCGAGCAGGCGCTCCCCGGCAGGCGTCGGGCGATCACCGACGCCGTCGCTCGCGGAACCCTGCTCACCGAACGCCTCGCCGACCTCGACACCGCGCTCGATGCCCGCCCCGCCGAACGCGCCCGCATCGTCGAGGACGCCCGGGCCGCCGCCGCGCTGGCCGCCGGGTCCGAGGCCGCGCGGCTCGAGGTCGAGCGTGTCCGTGCACTCCGGGCCGACCTCGTCGCCCGGGCCGCGTCCGAACGGCGCGTGCAGGGTGCCGAGCAGACCGTCGTCGCCGCCCGCGCCACCGCCCACGAGCTCGTCCGGGTCGAGCAGCAGTTGCGGGAGCGCCGCATCGCCGGACTCGCCGGAGAGCTCGGCGCCGCACTCCTGCCGGGCGACCCGTGCCCGGTGTGCGGGGCGACGGAGCACCCGGTCGTCGCGACACCGCAGGACGACCACCCCACGACCGAGGCGATCGAGGCCTCGGCCGAACGTGCCCGGCGTGCCGAGCGAGCCCTCGGCGACGCCGCGACGGCCCTCGCACTCGAACGGGCCGAACTCGCCCGGCTCGTGCAGGTCCTCGGTGACGTCGACGACGACACCGTCGACGCCCTCGCGGCTGCGGCCGACGCAGCCGTCACGGCGGCGCACGACGCGGCCGTCCGCGTGCGCGACCTCGAACAACAGCGGGCCGCACACGACGAGGGAACGCGCACCCTCGAACGGCAGCGGAACGAGGTCGACGCCGAACGCGCCGTCCTCGCCGGAGCAGCCGCAGCCGATGCCGAGCGCCTCGAGCAGGACGAGTCGGCGGTGTCGGCCGCCATCGAACGCGTGGCCGAACACCTCGACGCTGCGCCGGAGACCCTGCGCCAGGGCGTCGAGTCGCTCGACGCGCTCGTCGGTCGACTCGACGCGGTGCTCCAGGCCGACAGCCGCGCGGACTCGGCAGCAGCAGACGTCCGCGAACGTGCTGCCGAGGTGGACCGGGTCCTCGCCGAGCAGGGGTTCGACGACGTCGCCTCCGCCCGCGCCGGGGTCCTCGACCGAGCGGACGCCGAAGCACTCCGGGCCGAGGTCGCCCGTGCCGACCAGGCACGGGCGGTCGTCGACGCGGGACTCGCCGAACCGGCGGTCGTCGCTGCGGCCGACGACGACCCGGCAGCACTCGACCTCGACGGAGCCCGCGCAGCACGGGACGCCACCGCAGCCGCGGCCGCGGCCGAGGCAGCCGTCCGCGCGGCCACGTCGGCGGTCGACCAGGCCGTCGCGTCCGAACGGTGCGCAGCCGAGCTGGACGCCGCGGTCCGTGCTCGCGACGACACCTCTGCGCGCAGTCGGGCCGTGGTGCGGCTCGCCGACGTCGCGGCAGGGGTCGCAGCAGCCAACCCCACCGGGATCACCCTCGGCACCTACGTGCTCATGCGCCGGTTCGAGGACGTCGTCGCCGCGGCCAACGACCGGTTGCGGGCGATGCTCGCGGGCCGGTTCACGCTCGAGACCTCCGACGAGCGGGAGTCCGGCTCACGCGCACGGCGCACGGGCCTCGCGCTCGCCGTGCACGACCAGACGACCGACACCGTGCGCGACCCCCGCAGCCTGTCCGGCGGCGAGACCTTCACGGTGTCGCTGTGCCTCGCGCTCGGTCTCGCCGACGTCGTCCAGGCCGAGGCGGGCGGGGTCTCCCTCGGCACGCTGTTCGTCGACGAGGGGTTCGGCACGCTCGACCCCGAGACGCTCGACGACGTGGTCGGGCAGTTGTCGCGCCTGACCGCGGGCGGCCGTCAGGTCGGGATCGTCAGTCACGTCGAGGAGCTCAAGCAGCGGATCCCGGAGCGCATCGCCGTGCGGCGCACGTCCGACGGCGGATCCCGGGTGACGACCACGGTCTGACGCGCCCGCGCCCGCGCCCGCGCCCGCGCCCGCGCCCGCCGCGCCCGCGCACGCACCCGCGCCCGCCACCGTGCGAGGTCCCGCGCTCGGTGCGGGGCCCCCGACGTCCCACCGTCAGCGAAACCTCGCACGGTGCGGATCCAGGACGCTGCGCAACCCCGCGCGTCAGGGCGACGGCGAGACGTCCACCGTGCCGTCCGGCGGCGGCAGGATGTCCGCAGCGACCCACGGGAACACGAACGTGAACAGGACCCACACGATCGCCGCGAGGAGCACGAGCAACTCGATCACCTTGAGCGCCGCGGGGCCGGGCAGGATGCGCCAGACGAACGGGAAGATCACTTCGACGTCTCCGAGAGTTCCTTCGGGGTGCCCTCCGACGCGGGCATCCAGTAGTCGAGCTTGGCGTGCGTGACGTACCGCTCCTTCGCCGACCACATCGGGTGGCACGCGGTCAGGGTGAGCCAGCGGTCGTCGGCGGTCGGCTCGACCCCGGGCTTGTTCGGCACCGGGGCGATGGTCTCGACGTGGTCGGGCGTGACGATCTGCGAGTCGGTGACCTTGTACACGTACCAGACGTCGAACTTCGTCTTCGCGTCGGTCACCCGCACCACGACGTCGTCGCCGGTCTTGAGCTCGGCGATCTGGTTGAGCGGCTTGCCGTAGGTCACCCGGTGCCCGGCGACGGCGAAGTTGCCCTCGGCGCCCGGCATCGCGGTGTCCTGGTAGTGGCCGAGGCCGATCGTGTTGAGGACCTTCTCGCGGTCGGTGCCCTCGCCGATCGGGCGCTCGTAGTCCTTGCCGAACCGGGGGATCTGCATCGTGCCGAAGACATCGGTGACGTTCGGCGGCTCGGCGAGCACGGGAGCGGGCCCGCGGTGCTCGGTGCCCGTCCCCGAGACGTCCTTCTGCCCGAGGCCGTCGACGAGCTTCGTCTGCTCGTTGACCGCGACGACGTCCGTCCACCACGCCGTCCACACCACGTACAGCCCGGTGCCGGCGCCCGCGATGATGAGCAGCTCGGCGATGAGCGAGACGATGGCGCCACCCACGGTCTGGCGGCGACGCGGTGCCCGTCGTGCAGCACCGGCAGCACCGTCGCGGCGGTCTCGGCGCGACGGGAGTGTCTCGTGTGCGGTCACGGGGCTCCTGATCCGGATGGGGTGGTCGGACAGGTCTATCAGATCACGACGACGACCCCGTGACGAGGTTGTCCACAGCACCGTTACGGTGAAGTGATGCAGCACGTCCTCCGCCGGTTCGACCCGGCCGACACCGAAGCCGTCGTCGCCCTGTGGCAGGCCTGCGGTCTCGTCCGTCCGTGGAACGACCCCCGTCGCGACATCGCCCGCAAGCTGACCGTGCAGCCGGAGCTGTTCCTGGTCGCCGAGGACGCCGAGGACCCCGCCCATCCGGTCGTCGGAGCGGGCATGGCCGGGTTCGACGGGCACCGCGGCTGGGTGAACTACCTGGCGGTGCGGCCGGACCTGCAGGGCTCGGGGCTCGGGCGCGCGTTCATGGCGGAGTTCGAGCGACTGCTGACGGACCTCGGCTGCCCGAAGCTCAACCTGCAGGTCCGGGCCGGCAACGAGCAGGTCATCGGCTTCTACGAGGCACTCGGCTACACCGACGACCGCACGGTCTCGCTCGGCAAGCGGCTCATCCCCGACGCCTGACGCCCGGCGCGCGCCGACCGGCCCGGACGACTCCACGCGCTGGGCGACACCTCACGGGCTCGATGACCCGTGAACTGTCGCGCAGCGCGAAACGTCACCCCAGCGACCCCCTACGCGAGCGCCAACCCCACCGCGGCACCGAACGCCAGCACGATCCCGGCCCACTGCACGGCCGTCAGCCGCTCCCGGAGCACGATCTCGGCGAGCACGACCGTCCCGATCGGGTACAGCGCGTTGAGCACGCTCACCACGGGCAGGGTCGCCGGGTCCTCACTCGAGTGCAGCCCCGCCTGGATGAAGACGTTCGCCGCGGCGTCGAGGACGCCGCAGGCGACCACCGTCCACACCAGGCGAGCCGGCCAGCGTCCGCCACCACGGATGCCGGGAGGCGCGGCAGACCCCGGAGCGTCGGCCGACCTCGCGGGGTCTGCCGCGCCTCCAGGGCCCCGCCCCGCGACCGCGGCCCGCCGCGTCACCACGACCGCCGCCGTCCCGAGCAGCACCGCCTGCAGCACCCGCGACACGACCAACGGCACCACCCCCGAGTCCGACGGCGTCATGTCGTACGCGAGCACGATCCCGCCGAAGCCGCACCCTGCGACCGCTGCCGTCACGAGCCCCACGGCGGTCACCCGCGCACCCGACGTGTCCCGCACCGATGCCACCAGGACCACCGCGAGGACCGCCACCACCAGCGCGACGACCGCGAGGCGCGACAACGCCGTACCGCGCAGCACCGCCACCAGGACGGGCACGACGGCGGCGAAGACGGCGGTCAGCGGCGAGAGCACGCTCATCGGGCCGATCGCCAGCGCGCGGTAGAGGAGGAGGACGCCGACGCCTCCGGACACCCCCGCGACCGCTCCCCACAGGACGGACTCCGCACCGAACGCACCCCCGACCACGACGAGCCCGACCAGCAGGGGCACGATCCCGACCGCCGCGGCGACGGCGGCGACGGCCACCGCACGGACACGACGTGACGCGAGGCCGCCGAGGAAGTCGGCGAACCCGTAGACGAGCGCGCCGGACAGGCCGAGGACGACGGTGAGCACGGCTCCCATCCTGCCCGGCCCGGTAGCCTGCGTGGCGTGAGCGTTCCCTACCACCGCCTGCCCCGCGTCGACGCACGCTGGAGGTGGTGGCGCCCGCTCGTGGCGCTGGCGTTCCTCGCGGGCTGGTACTTCGTCTCGCAGGTGATCATCGCCGTCGCGTACTTCGTGCCGATCGGCGCGAACCAGGGGCCGCAGGGGGTCATCGACCTGCAGAACGACCTCGCGAGCGGGGCGCTCGACCCCACCGACCCGGTGGTGCTGTCGCTGTCGCTCGTGTCCCTCGTGGTCCTGCTGCCGGGCATCCTGCTCGCGGTGAAGATCGCGCGCGTCGGTCCCGCCGGGATCCTGTCGTCCACGCGGTTCCGGGTGCGCTGGGGCTGGACGGCCTGGTGCCTCATCCCGACGCTCGTCATCGCGGCGATCATGTTCGTCGTGCAGACCGGGCTCTTCTGGGACGGCGGGATGATCACGACGGACGGTGGCTTCGCCTGGAACCACGCCGCGATCGGCCAGTCGACGGTGTCCCTCGGCACGCTCACCACGACGCTCGTGCTCGTCATCGTGCTCGTGCCGTTCCAGGGCGCGGCGGAGGAGTACATCTTCCGCGGCTTCCTCATGCAGACCATCGGCTCGTGGATCCCGGTCCGCATCGTGGGCACGGTCCTCGCCGTCGCGGTGTCGACCGTCGTGTTCGCCCTGCTGCACATCCCGAACGGCTACAACGTCTGGGGCATCCTCGACGTCGGGTCGTTCGGCCTCATCGCCGCGATCATCGTGCTGCGGACCGGCGGTCTCGAGGCGACCGTGCTGCAGCACGCCTTCAACAACATCATGATCTTCGTGCTGCAGGCGCCGGGGTGGTCGCGGATCGACCTCTCGTCGCAGGACGCCAACGGGACCTGGCAGGGCTGGCTCGTCACCCTCGGTACCTCGCTGCTCTACTGGGGCATGGTCGAGGTGCTCGCCCGGTGGCGCCACCTCGACCGCCGGTTCGCGGGCGCGGCCGCACCGCGGTTCCGTGGTCCGACACCGGTCTGGGCGGGTGGCGGGCGCTGGTTCGGTCCAGGAGGCACGGGCTGGGCGAGCGCCCCGGCCCGCCTCGACGAGACGGCCGGCTCGGCCGACGGGGCGGACGCAGCACCTGTGGACAACGCCGTGGGTGTCGCCGGTCGGCCGTAGGCTCGTGGCATGAGCACCACGCCCGCGCCCGCCGCCGTGTCTGCTTCCCGAGCCGCCGCGCTCGACGTCCTGCACCGCGTGTGGGGCTACGACGACTTCCGGGGCGAACAGGCCTCGATCATCGACCAGATCGTCACCGGGGGCGACGCGCTCGTCCTCATGCCGACCGGCGGTGGCAAGTCGCTCTGCTACCAGGTGCCGGCGCTCGTGCGGGACGGCGTCGGCGTGGTCGTGTCGCCGCTCATCGCGCTCATGCAGGACCAGGTCGACGCCCTCGCGGCGAACGGCGTCAAGGCCGCGTTCCTCAACTCCACGCAGGGGCCGGACGAACGTGCCCGGGTCGAACGCGCCGTGGTCTCGGGCGAGGTCGACATGCTCTACCTCGCGCCCGAGCGGCTCCGGCTCGAGTCCACGCGCGCACTGCTCGACCGCGCGCAGATCGCCCTGTTCGCCATCGACGAGGCGCACTGCGTCGCCCAGTGGGGCCACGACTTCCGGCCGGACTACCTCGAGCTCAGTGTCCTGCACGAGCGCTGGCCGACCGTGCCGCGCATCGCCCTGACCGCCACCGCGACGCCGCAGACCCACCGCGAGATCTCCGCCCGGCTCGGCCTCGACGACGCCGCGCACTTCGTCGCCGACTTCGACCGGCCGAACATCCAGTACCGCATCGAACCGAAGACCGGGGCGCTGCAGCAGCTCCTCACGTTCATCCGCACCGAGCACAGCGGCGACGCGGGCATCGTGTACTGCCTCTCCCGCAACTCGGTCGAGCGCACCGCGGCCGCGCTGTCCGAGCAGGGGATCCCGGCGCTGCCGTACCACGCCGGTCTCGACGCCAAGGTGCGGGAACGGAACCAGTCCGCCTTCCTGCGCGAGGACGGCGTCGTCATGGTCGCCACCATCGCGTTCGGCATGGGGATCGACAAGCCGGACGTCCGGTTCGTGGCGCACCTCGACCTTCCGAAGTCGGTCGAGGGCTACTACCAGGAGACCGGTCGTGCCGGGCGCGACGGGCTCCCCTCGACCGCCTGGCTGGCGTACGGCCTGAACGACGTCGTGCAGCAGCGCCGGATGATCGACCAGTCCGAGGGCGACGCCGCGCACCGACGGCAGCTCAGCGCGCACCTCGACGCGATGCTCGCCCTGTGCGAGACCATCGAGTGCCGGCGCGTTCGACTGCTCGCGTACTTCGGGCAGGAGAGCACGGCGTGCGGCAACTGCGACACCTGCATCGCCCCGCCCGAGTCGTGGGACGGCACGGTCCCGGCGCAGAAGTTCCTCTCCACCGTGGTCCGGCTCGACCGTGAACGCGGGCAGCGCTACGGCGTCTCGCACCTCGTGGACATCCTCGTCGGCAAGCAGTCGCCCCGCGTGCAGGAGCTCCGGCACGAGTCCCTCGCCACGTTCGGCATCGGCAGCGACCTGGGCGAAGCGGAGTGGCGCACCGTCGCCCGACAGCTCCTCGCGCAGGGCTACGCGGCGGTGTCCGGCGACGGGTTCGGCACGGTCGTCCTGAGCCCGACGAGCGCCGACGTCCTCGGGGGCCGCGTGCAGGTCCGGATGCGGCGCGACCCGGTGAAGGCTCCCCGGGCCTCCCGCAACCGTCGGACCGTCGTGACCGACATGCCCCAGGAAGCCCTCGGGCTGTTCGAGGCCCTGCGCGCCTGGCGTGCGGCCCAGGCCCGCGAACAGGGCGTCCCGGCGTACGTGGTCTTCAACGACGCGACGCTGCGGGGCATCGCGGCGGTGAAGCCGTCGGACGAAGACCAGCTCGCCGAGATCTCCGGCGTCGGCGGGGCGAAGCTCGAGCGCTACGGCCGTGCGGTGCTCGACGTCGTCGCCGCGGCCGAGTGATCGCGACACATTCCGTGGCGGGCATGCGATCGGGGTCGTGATCACTACACTCGGAGACTCCCGTCACGAGGAGGCCCGTGTGTCCGGATCGTCGAAGTACACCACGCTGAGCCGTGCCTTCGTGGCGCCGCTCGCTCGCATGATCTGGCGGCCGCGGATCATCGGGCGGAAGAACATCCCGAAGCGTGGCCCGGTGATCCTCGCGAGCAACCACCGCTCGTTCATCGACTCCCCGACGATCGGCCTCCTCGCCCCGCGGAAGGTGTTCTTCCTCGCGAAGAAGGAGTACTTCACGGGCAAGGGCTTCCGGGGCTCGGTGACGCGGGGCTTCTTCGAGGGCATCGGCGCGATCGGTGTCGAGCGGGGTGCGGGTTCGGCCGCGCAGGAGGCCCTCGACCTCGGGCTCGAGCGGCTCCGGGCCGGCGATGCGTTCGCGATCTACCCCGAGGGCACCCGGTCCCTCGACGGCCGTCTCTACCGGGGCCGCACCGGAGTGGCCTGGCTGGCCCTGACGAGTGGTGCACCCGTGGTGCCCGTCGCCCTCACCGGCACCCAGGACGTCCAGCCGGTGGGGTCGCGCGTCCCGAAGCTCGCGAAGGTCACGGTCGAGTTCGGGACGCCGCTCGACCTCTCCGGCTTCGGAGAGGCCTCGTCCGGCCGGGCTCGTCGTCACGCGACGGACGCCGTGATGGCGGCGATCCAGGAGCTCAGCGGACAGGAACCCGCGAACGCCTACAACAACCCGCCGGCGACGATCGTCGAACGGGTGCGGCAGGTCCTCAGACGCGACGACCCGACGGCCGCGGTCGAGCCCGACTGACGAGCGCATACACGAAACATGCTATTGCACATCTGAAATACTGGTGGTTGAATGGAGTCGTGCCCAGGGGCACACTCCGACCGCGTCCCGCCCGAGAACGGGACGCCCGACCACCTGATCGGAAGGCAAGCAGCATGTCCTCCACGCCGCTCTTCGACTCCATCGCCCGCCGTGCCGAACGGCCGACCCCCGCTCCGGCGGCACCGGCAGCTCCGAGCGCGCCGACCATCTCCCGGGCCACGTTCGCCCCCGCGCCGACCTCGCCGATGACCGCCCCGGCCGAGCCGCAGGGCCCCGTGTTCGTCCCGGCGTCGCTCGTCGCCGCGATCGAGGCCATCCCGACGCGCGTGGTCGCCGCGACGACCGCCCACGCGGTGGCTCCGGAGCAGCTCGTCCTGGTCGAGGCCGTCGCCGACGCGATCACCCGCGCCGTGGTGGACGCCGTCGTGACCGAGCTCGACCGCATCGCCCGCGACGGCGTCGTCCGCGCCTGAGCCGGCCCTCGACGAAGCCGATGTCCACGACGACGGACCGCCTGCCGATGCGCCCGCGGGGCGCCGCTCGCCACGCGGCCAACGCCCCGGCCGGGGTCGAGCCGCTGCCCACCCGTCGTGCTCGCCGTGCGGCAGAGCGTGCGGCGGCGGACCCGACCACCGCGCCCGGCACCGACACTCTCACCACGACGCCGCGCGCCGCTGCTCCGAGCATCGAGGTGCCAGGCGTCGACACTCCGGGCACCGCCAGCCTCCGGCATCCCGATCTCCCCGCGGCGTCGCCCGCGCCGACACCCCCGGCGTCCGAGCCGTCGACCCCACCGGCAGCCAGACCGTCGGCCCGGCGGGCTGCGTCGGCCCCGCCGGCCGTCCCGGTCGTGTCCCCGACCGTGACGACCGGAGCCGTCACCCACTCGACCACCGGGGCGGCGGTGTCCCCTCCCGCCGCCCCGGTCTCCACCAGCGCAGGGAACCCGCAGCCCCTGCCGTCGCGACGGACGCTGCGCACCGAGACGCCCGCGATCCGCCCCACTGCCCTCGGGCATGCCGTCACCCAGGCGATCACGCTGCCGCTCCGCTCGATCGGCTCGGCCTTCGCGTCCGCACGGGCCGTCCCGCTCACCGCGACCGCCGTCGCCGCGTGCCTGTTCGTCACCGTCGCCACACCGCAGACGGCGACCGCAGCGAGCGTGACGTCGGTGCTCCCGGCGCTCGACGTGCAGGAGTACACGACCTCGGCGACGTCGACCGCCCGCGCCGAGCGGGACGGCTTCGCGATCGGCCGGGCACCCGAGCGTCGCGCGGCAGCGGCCCCGTCGTCCGAGCCGGCTCCGGGCGCCTCGGCAGCCAGGCCCGTCGCGGGGACGATCCCGGCAGCGGGCGGCTTCGGCTCGCGGTGGGTCAGCGGCTGCGGTGCCTGTTCGACGAACCACCAGGGGCTCGACTTCGCCGCGCGTGAGGGGACGGCCGTCGTGGCGGCGATGTCCGGACGCGTGGTGTCCGCCGGGGTCGTCGGCGGGTACGGCAACCAGGTCCTGCTGCAGCACGCCGACGGCTCCCAGACCCGGTACGGGCACCTCTCCCAGATCGGTGTCCGGGTGGGGCAGACCGTGACGGCAGGGCAGCGCATCGGTGCCGTGGGGAACACCGGCGTCTCGACCGGGTCGCACCTGCACTTCGAGGTCCTCCACGGTGGGGTGGCGGTCGACCCGGCGGTGTGGCTCCGGGACCGCGGACTGCTCTGATCGACGGCGCGTACCGTCGAACGGGCGACCGCACGGTGCGGCGCAGGGACGGAGACGCGCGTGCGGGTGACGGTACTGGGGACCGGGGCGATGGGTGCCGGGGTGGCTGGGTCGCTGCTCCGCGAGGGCCACACGGTGACCGTGTGGAACCGGAGCGCCGACAAGGCCGCTCCGCTGGGTGAGCAGGGTGCGACCGTGGCGGACGACCCCGGCGCAGCGGTGGCCGATGCCGAGGTCGTGCTGCTCACGCTCTTCGACACGGACGCGGTGGTGGACGTCCTCGAGGCCTCCGCGGGCGACGCCCCGACCGACGCCGTGTGGGTGCAGTGCTCCACGATCGGCGTCGCCGGCACCGAGACCGTCGTGCAGCTCGCCGCGAAGTACGGGATCACCCTCGTCGAGGCGATGATGCTCGGCACGAAGGCACCCGCCGAGCAGGGCACGCTGACGATGCTCGCCGCCGGACCCGCGGACGTGCTCGACCGCATCGACCCGGTGCTCGACGCGATCGGCGCGAAGACCGTGCGTGCGGGGGACCAGGTCGGTGCCGGGACCGCGCTCAAGCTCGCGGCGAACGCCTGGATCGCGTCGATCACGGCCGCGACCGGGCAGTCGCTCGCGGTCGCGAAGTCGCTCGGGCTGGACCCGGCGCTCTTCCTCGAGGCGATCGACGGCAGCGCCAGCGACTCGGCCTACGCGCACACCAAGGGCGGGTCGATCATCGAGGGATCGTTCCCGGCGCAGTTCGCGCTCGACGGTCTCCGGAAGGACATCGGCCTCATCACCGACGCCGCGCGCAGCACGGGGGTGTCGACGGTCCTGCTCGACGCACTGGGCCGGGTCTACGCCGACGCCAGCGCTGCGGGACACGGCGGCGACGACATCGCGGCCGTCGGCACGGCGTTCTAGCGCAGGTCGTCACGCCGGGCCGTGCGGCGCCCGTCCCGTCCGAGGAACCGTCGGAGCGCGTTCGTCAGGCGCCCCACGGTCTCGTCGTTCATCGTGTTGGCGAGGTCGAACGCCTCGCGCGCGGGATCGGCCCCGGCCTGGATCCGACGGAGTGCGGCGTCCGCGCGGGCCCGGGCGTCGAGCTCCGCCACGGGCATGTCGTCCTCGGGGTCGTGCGGCGCGGGCGTCGCGGTGCCGTCGGTGCCCGTGTCTGCCATGCCAGCAGGCTACGCGGACCGGCTGACGCGGTGCCCACGACCGGCGACGTCGACGCCGTCCACGACGCGGACCATCTCGTCGAGGAACGACACGATGACGGCCATGTCGTCGGTCGACAGGTGCTCGGTCGCCTCGACCGCGCGGGAGTCGAGCTGGTCGATCACCCGGAGCACCTGGCGCATCGAGCCACCGGACGCGGTCAGGATGACGCCGCGACGGTCGTTCGGGTCCGGGTGGCGTTCGACGTGCCCGCTCCGGACGAGCCGGTCGACGAGTGCCGACGTCGACGCCGGAGTGATGTCGAGGTGTTCGGCGAGGTCCTTCGCGTTGACCGTACGGCCGGCCTCTTCCGCGTCGAGGAGTGCGCGGAGGGCGAGCAGGGCGTTCTCGCCGATGCCCAGTGCCTCACGCGCGCGTCGCTGTGCCGCGCTCTCGGCGCTCCGGTACCTGCGGAGTGCGTTCAGCACGTCCACCGCGTCGACCCGGGAATCCTCGCCGTACCAGAACCCCGCGGCGCTCGTCGTCACCTCGGTACTCATGGTCACAATGCTAGACGCTCTAGTTAGATTGTCTAGCGAGCGCGGAGAGTGGACCGGGGACGCACGCCGGACGTCCAGGATCGGACCCGGCACACGGGCGCACCAGCGGGGTCCGCGCCGAGCCGCAACACCCGTGACGCGGCGACGAAACACCCTCGCAATCCCCGGTCAGTAGGTTCACGGCATGCAGGAGCCGACGTGCTGAGCCGACTCGCGGGGAGCGTGTTCCACGTCGGGAGCGCCGTGGAACGGGCCGAGGTCGTCGCGCGCATGCTCGACGTGTACGTCGCCCGCGGTGAGCCCGCCGGGGTCGAGCACGACCGGGCGGTCGCCGCCGAGCTCCGGGCGGTCGTGGGGGCCGCGGGACCGGCGAACGACCCGGACCGGGCCTCGACGATCGACTCCCTCGCCCTCGACCGGCACGAACCGGCGTCCATCGCGTCGGCCGTCGCGGTCGCGCGGGACAACGCCCGGCGTGCCCGTGAGGTCGTCTCCACCGAACTGTGGGACTGCCTCAACGTCACCCGGTCGCGGATGCCCCGCAAGGTCGCACCCGATCGTGCCCACGAGTTCCTGGCGTGGGTGCGGGAGCGCAGCGCCCTGGCGATCGGGGTCGTCGAGGCCGATGCGAGTCACGACGAGGTCTGGGAGTTCTTCACGCTCGGCCGTGCGCTGCAGCGGTGTTCGGCCACGGCGCGCCTGCTCGCGTCGGGGCTGCTCGACCCGGAGTCGGGTGCGTCCTGGACGACGGCGCTCCGGGCGTGCGGCGCCGGCGAGGCGTTCCAGCGCGGCCGCGACCACCACACGCCCGGGCCGGAGGACGCCGCGGCGTTCCTGCTCCTGGACGAGCACAGTCCGCGGTCGCTGCGGTTCCTCGCGCGGCGGGCGGACGAGTGCCTCGCCGACGTGGCGCCGTCGTGCGTCGCCGACGAGGTGCGTGCGTTCGCGGACACTCGAGCGGGCCTCGAGTCGGTGTCCGGCGACGGCGCGGTGCTGGCAGCCCGCGCCGCGGGGGAGCGGCTCGCGGCGGCGGCGGACCTGGTGGTGCAGGCCCTCGACGAACGCGTCTTCGCCGCGCCCGAACCCGCGCGCTGAGCCGCGCCCGAACCTGCGCGCTGAGCCGCGCTGAACGCGCGCGCTGAGCCGCGCCCGAACCCGTGTGCCGGACCGCGCCCTGGACGGACCTGACGACGGACGGGAGGCGCGGTGCGGGGCCGACCCGCGCCTCCCGTCCGTCAGGCGGTCACGTCAGACCGCGCTGGACCGGTCCGCGACCGCCTCGTCGCGCTCCAGGTCCTGCCGCAGCGCCGCGCGCGACGCGCGGGTCCCCACGACCGGCACCGCGTGCGTGATCGCCAGGTGCAGCCGGGTGTCCGCGTCGTACCGCACCCGGAAGCGCTCGTACCGGATGAGCCACACGAGCGCGATCGCCAGGGCCACGAACCCCGATGCCGCGCCGACGGCGATGGCCCAGCGCGGACCCCACGCGTCGGCGACGGCGCCGACGATCGGGGCGCCGATGGGGGTGCCGCCCGCGAAGATCGCCATGTAGAGGGCCATCACCCGTCCGCGCATCGCGGGCTTCGTGGTGGTCTGGACGAGGGCGTTCGCGGTCGTCATGAACGTCAGCGACGCGAGCCCGACGAAGACCAGGACGATCGCGAACGACCAGTACGTCGGGGCGACGGCGGCCGCGACGCAGGCCAGGCCGAACCCGGCGGAGGCGATGACGAGCGTGCGCATCCGCGGGCGGTCGCGGCGTGCGGAGAGCAGGGCGCCGGCGACCGAACCGATCGCCATGACCGAGTTGAGCAGGCCGAACTCGCCCGCCCCCTTGTGGAACTCGACGCGGGCCATGGTCGACGTGAAGATCGGGAAGTTCACGCCGAAGGTCCCGACGACGAAGATCATGCAGAGCACGACGATGATGTCCGGCCGCGTCCGCACGTACTGGAAGCCCGCGAGGATCTGCCCCTTGCCGCGCTTCGGCCGGATCCGTTCGGCGAGCTGTGCGGGATCGACGAAGCGGAGCGCGATGAGCACGGCCAGGAACGAGGCGGCGTTGATGACGAACACCCAGCCGGAGCCGATCGCCGCGATGAGCACGCCGGCGACCGCGGGGCCGATGAGCCTGGCGGCGTTGAAGGAGGCCGAGTTGAGCGCCACGGCGTTGGCGACGTTCTCGCCCTGCACGACGTCGGACACGAAGGCCTGGCGGATCGGGGTGTCGAACGCGGCGACGATGCCGAGCGCGAGGGCGAACCCGTAGAGCGACCAGATCGTGGCGGTGTCGGTCAACACCATGATGCCGAGCCCCAGGCCGAGGGCGCCCATCAACCCCTGCGTCAGCATGAGCATCTTTCGCCGGTCGAACCGGTCGGCGGCGAGCCCGGTCAGCGGCAGGAGGAGCAGCTGCGGACCGAACTGCAGGGCCATCGTGATGCCGACCGCGATGGCGTCGTTGTCGGACAGCTTCGTCAGGACGATCCAGTCCTGGGCGGTGCGCTGCATCCAGGTGCCGACGTTGGACACCAGGGCGCCGGCGAACCAGATGCGGTAGTTGCGGCCGGACAGGGAGCGGAACATGGCGGTCACTGCTGGGCGAGCCTCCTCATGATCTCGGTGGCGTCCGCGAGGGTCCGCCGTTCTGCGTCGGTGAGCTCGGCGAGCCGCGGGGTGAGCCAGCCGTCCCGACGACGACGGGTCTCCTCGACGAACGCGGCACCGGCGCCGGTCGCCCCGAGCAGGACCTTGCGGCGGTCGTCGCCGTGGTCGCCCTTCGAGACGAGGCCGCGCTCGACGAGGCCGGCGATCGTCTTCGTCATCGACGGTGGGGTGACGCCGTCCTGCCGGCTGAGTTCGGCGAGGGTCATCGGGCCGTCGCGGTGCAGTCGGGCGAGCGCGGAGAACTGGGCATCGCTGACGGTGGTGTCGGCCTTCTGCGCACGGAGCGTACGGGAGAGGCGGTTCACCGCGATGCGGAGGTCGGTGGCGTCGGTCACAGGTCGTTAGCCTAGCAAATTAGTTCAGCGAACGAACTGGTTTTCGGGTGTATCGTGCTGTTGAACAACAGGTGTTGTCCAGAGAGAAGGAATCATGTCCGAGTTCGAGGGCAAGGTCGCCATCGTCACCGGTGGCGGCAGCGGCATCGGCGAGGCCGTCGCGAAGGAGCTCGCCGCTGCGGGCGCGACGGTCGTCGTCACCGACATCAAGCTCGATTCCGCACAGCGGGTCGTGACGTCGATCGAGGAAACTGGCGGGACGGCGAGTGCGTTCGAGGCCAACTCGGCCGTCGCCGCCGACAACGAGCGCATGGTGCAGTTCGCCGTGGACACCTACGGAGCCCTGCACCTCGCCGTGAACAACGCTGGCATCGGCGCCGCACCGCAGCCCATCGGCGAGTACGACGTCGCCGCGTGGGACCGCGTGCGTGGGGTGGACCTCGACGGGGTGTTCTACGGCCTCCGCTACGAGATCCCCGCGATGGTCGCCGCCGGCGGTGGCGCGATCGTGAACATGTCGTCGGTGCTCGGCTCGGTCGGCATCGCGCAGAACGCCGCCTACGTGGCGTCGAAGCACGCGCTGGTCGGCCTGACGAAGGTCGCCGCCCTCGAGTACACGGCGCAGGGCGTCCGGACGAACGCGGTCGGCCCGGGCTTCATCGACACGCCGCTCGTGCGCGCGTCGCTCTCGCCCGACGCGCTCACCGCGCTCGAGGCCGAGCACGCGGCGAAGCGACTCGGCACCGATGCCGAGGTCGCGGCCCTGGTGCTGTTCCTGCTCAGCGACAAGGCGTCCTTCATCAGCGGCAGCTACCACCTGGTCGACGGCGGCTACAGCGCCCACTGAGGCGCTGCGTCCGTGCGCGGGCGCGGGCGCCGGCGCCGGCGCCGGCGCCGCATGGTGAGCAGAAATGGTCGGGTCCGGCGTGCGGACCCGACCACTTCTGCTCACCGAGTGCGCGCCTGGGCGCGCCTGCGGGGTGCGCGGGCGTTCGCGCGCCCGGGCCCGTCGGACGGGAGGCGCGGCGGGCGTGAACGGGTCTGCACACGCGAGCCGCGCCTCCCGTCACGCATGGTGAGCAGAAGAGGTCGGGTCCGGCGTGCGGACCCGACCATTTCTGCTCACCATGCGCGCGCCTGCGGGGTGCGCGGGCGTTCGCGTGCCCCGGGCCGTCGGACGGGAGGCGCGGCGGGCGTAAGCGGGTCTGCCCACGCGAGCCGCGCCTCCCGTCACGCATGGTGAGCAGAAACGGTCGGGTCCGGCGTGCGGACCCGACCATTTCTGCTCACCAAGCGCGCGCCCGCGCGCCCGCGCGCCCGCGCACCCGCGCGGCCGCGCGCCCGCCCGCGCGGCGCTCAGTGGAACTGCGGGATCGTCATCCAGATGCCGAAGAGCACGGCAGCGATGCAGACCGCGAAGCACAGCCCGGCACCCGCCAGCGCGAGCGGGGGCGTGTGGCCGGACCTCGGGGTCTCCTGCGCGTACTGGGTGTGCTCGCCCCCGGCGTCGACCGGTTGGCCGGTGCCGAGCAGCCGCAGCCCGAGCGTGTAGAGCAGCACCACGCCGACCGCGGCCACGAAGCCGACCCCCGCGACGGTGCCGATGCTGGTGAAGTCGATGTCCATCGTCGTCCCCTTCAGTTCCGGGCCGCGACGGGCTCGCGCTCGGCCTCGTCCGCGGTGATGTCCTCGTGCGAGACCGGGCGTCGCTTGGCCAGCGCGTAGAACGCCAGGCCGGCGGCCAGGGCGAGCACCGCGACCAGGACGAGCCCGATGGTGGACGTCGACGCGACCCAGGTGGCGAGGGCACCGACGACCGCGGCCGCGGGCAGCGTGATCACCCACGCGACGACGATGCGACCGACGACCGACCAGTGCACGTCGGCGAGCTTCTTGCCGAGGCCGGAGCCGATCACCGAGCCGCTCGTGACGTGGGTGGTCGAGAGTGCGAAGCCGAGGTGCGAGGACACGAGGATCGTCGCCGCCGAGCTGGTCTCGGCCGCGAAGCCCTGCGGGGACTGCACGTCGGAGATCTTCTTGCCGACGGTCTGCATGATCCGCCAGCCGCCCATGTAGGTGCCGAGGCCGATCGCGAGGCCGCACGCCAGGATCACCCAGAGCGCCGGGCCGGTACCGGCGGACTGGTAGTTCGCGGCGATGAGCGTGAGCGTGATGACGCCCATCGTCTTCTGCGCGTCGTTCGTCCCGTGGGCGAGCGACACGAGCGACGCCGAGATCGTCTGGCCGTGCCGGAAGCCCGTCGCCGCACCGTGGGTGGTCGCGTTCTTCGTCAGCGTGTACGCGATGTACGTCGCGACGAGGGCGATGACGCCCGCGATGACGGGGGAGAGCAGGGCCGGCAGGACGACCTTCGAGACGACCGTCGCCCAGTCGACCGAGTTCAGGCCCGCGCCGATGATCGACGCTCCGATGAGCCCGCCGAAGAGCGCGTGGGTCGAGGACGACGGGAGGCCGAAGTACCACGTGGCGAGGTTCCAGAGGACGGCGCCGACGAGTCCCGCGAAGATCATGGTCGGCGAGATGTGGATGCCGTCCTGCCCCTCGCGGATGATGCCCTGCGAGACGGTCTTCGCGACCTCGGTGGACAGGAACGCGCCGACCACGTTGAGGACGGCGGAGATGAGCACGGCGGTGCGGGGCTTGAGGGCACCCGTGGCGACCGAGGTGGCCATGGCGTTCGCGGTGTCGTGGAAGCCGTTCGTGAAGTCGAACACGAGGGCCACCACGATCACCAGCACCACGGTGACGAGGACGTCCATGCGCGAGACGCTAGGCCTGCTCCGAACCCGCTGCGTGAACGCCGGGTGAACACCGGCGGCCACCTGGCTGCGTCCGACCCGTCTGCGAGGATGCTCACGTGCCCACCTTCTCCGCAGCGCGAGGCGACGCCTCGTTCACCGACGCGCACGGCGTCGAGATCGTCTACTCGACCTGGCGTGCGGCGCGTCCGAAGGGCATCGTGCAGATCGCGCACGGGGTCGGCGAGCACGGACTCCGGTACGAGCCGCTCGCGCAGGACCTCGTCCGCGCGGGCTGGACCGTGCACGCGAACGACCACCGCGGGCACGGTCGGACCGGCCTCGCGCAGTGGGACGGCGACCACGCCAAGCTCGGACGGCTCGGCCCCGGAGGCCTGCGCGCCGCGATCGCGGCCGTCGAGCAGATGAGCGCCGTCGCGCGCGAGGACACCCCCGGCGTCCCGCTCGTGCTGCTCGGCCACTCGTGGGGCTCGCTCATGGCCCAGCGGATCGTGAACACGTCGTCCGGGTCCTACGACGGGGTCGTCCTCTCCGCGAGCGCGTACCGGTTGCCGGGGTGGATGAACAGCGGCGACCTGAACGCCCGGCACGCGGGCTCGGGGCCGACGAAGTTCGAGTGGCTCACCCGGGATCGGGCGGTCATCGAGGCCGTCGCGGCCGACCCGCTCGCGGTCGAGGCAGACGTCATCGGCCTCTTCGGGCTGCGGGACGCCCTCCGGCTGCTCGGGGTCCCGCGTCGGGGCATCGCGCACGACCTGCCGATGCTGCTGCAGGTCGGGTCCGAGGACTCGCTCGGCGGCCCGCGATCGGTCGAGCGCCTCGCGCAGGCGTACCGGCGGCGCGGTGGGCTCTCCGACGTCACCGTGCGGGTGTACGAGGGGGCGCGGCACGAGGTCTACAACGAGACCAACCGCGACGAGGTCGTCGCGGACCTGGTCGCGTGGCTGGACCGGGCGGTCGCGCGCACGTCCTGAGACGGTACCGGCTGACGGCCAGGAGGCGCGGGGCGGCGCCGCCCCGCGCCTCCCGTCCGCCGCGGCGTAGGCTCGTGGTGTGCACGGTGAGTACAAGGTCCCGGGAGGCAAGCTGGTCGTCGTCGACCTCGAGGTCGTCGACGGGGTGATCGACCAGTTCCGGCTCGCCGGGGACTTCTTCCTCGAACCGGACGACGCGCTGCCGCTCATCGACGCCGCCGTGGACGGGCTGCCGGCCACGACCGACGCGGCGGGCATCGCCGCCGCCGTCCGTGCCGCCCTGCCGGAGGACGCCGTCCTGCTCGGGTTCACGCCCGAGTCCGTCGGGGTCGCCGTCCGCCGTGCCCTGTCGCGCGCGTCGACCTGGCGTGAGTACGACTGGGAGATCATCCACGAGGGGCCGATCAGCCCGAACGAGCACCTCGCGCTCGACCAGGTCCTCACGGAAGAGGTCGGGGCCGGACGCCGCGGCCCGACCCTCCGCATCTGGGAGTGGGACCAGCCGGCGGTCGTCATCGGGTCGTTCCAGTCCCTCAAGAACGAGGTCGACCCCGAGGGTGCCGCGAAGTACGGCGTCGAGGTCGTCCGTCGGATCTCCGGCGGCGGCGCGATGTTCATGGACGCCGGCGCGATCATCTCGTACTCGCTGTACGTGCCGACCGACCTCGTGCAGGGCATGACCTTCGCCGACTCGTACGCGTACCTCGACGAGTGGGTGATCGAGGCGCTGAAGTCCCTCGGCATCGAGGCCTACTACCAGCCGCTCAACGACATCTCGTCGACCAAGGGCAAGATCGGCGGCGCAGCACAGAAGCGGCTCGGCACCGGATCGCTGCTGCACCACGCCACCATGAGCTACGACATGGACGGCGAGAAGATGGTGCAGGTGCTGCGCATCGGTCGCGAGAAGATGAGCGACAAGGGGACGACCTCGGCTGCGAAGCGCGTCGATCCGCTGCGCTCGCAGACCGGACTCACCCGTGCGGAGATCATCGACCGGCTCATCGCGACCTTCACGAAGCTGTACGGGGCGCACGAGGGGCACGTGACCGCGGACGAGCGGCGGCGGGCGCAGGAGCTCGTGGCGTCGAAGTTCGCGACGCGGGAGTGGCTCGAGCGCGTCCCCTGATCGGGCGGCTGTCGACCACGCGCGGCACCCCCTAGGGTCGGCAGGTGCGCAGATCACCCCGTCCGTTGTCGGTACTCGTCGGAGTCGGCCTCGTCGCGACCGCCCTCGCGGGGTGCTCGGACGGTGCTCCGGACGACGCCTCGAGCGACGCACAGTCCGGGCTGCAGCGGTGGACGTCGCTGATGGAGACGGCGATCACCGACCCCGAGCACGGTCGCGGTGGGGCCGGGGGTTCCGGCGAGGGCATGGTGACCCTCGAGAACGTCCCGGCCGGCGACTGGGACCTGCTGCTCGCGTGCAACGGTGTCGACGGCAAGTACTTCCGCGCGACGGCCGGAGCCGACGTCGCGGACGTGCTCGGGCGGACGGACGCTCCGTGCGGGGCCACGACGCGGATGTCGATCACCGTGCCGGAGCCCGGCGGACTGACGCTCCGGGCGCGACCGCTCAGCGATGCGCCGGAGGCGGTCCGACGTGGTGACGTGGTGACGTACTGGTACGTGGGCGTCGTGCCGAAGGGGTTCGAGGCCGGACAGCGGACCTACGACCTGGGCTGATCGTCCTCGTCCTCGTCGTCGTCGTCGGCGGGGGCGCGCAGGACGAGGTCGATGGCGCCCGACGACCGGCCCGGGCGGAGGAAGGCCTGGTTCACCGGCGCGACGTACGAGCCACTGAAGGTGACCTCGTGCTCGTCCTCGTCCTCGGCGTCGTCGTCCTCGTCGATGTCGTCGGGCTCGCCGGTGTCGTCGGCGGAGCGCGTGCCGAGCAGCTTCCGGGTCAGGGCGCTCCGCTCGGTGAGCAGCGAGTCGAGCGCTGCACGCAGGTCGAGGTCGGCGGGTTCGGCACCGCGCAGGGCGGCACCGAGGACGCTCCGCCGCATGAGCTCCTTGGCGAAGGAGCCCGTCGTGCCCTCGGCACGCTCGGCCGCCTCGGCGAGGGCGGCCTCGGAGAAGGGCAGCGAGCCGGCGTACCGACGGAAGAGCCGGACGCGCTCGGGCAGGGCGGGGAGCGGGATCTCCACGGCGAGGTCGACCCGGCCGGGACGGTCCGCGAGGGCGCGTTCGAGCACGGACACCCGGTTCGTGGTCATCACGAAGGCGACGTCCGCGTCGCCGTCGAGCCCGTCGAGGGCGTCGAGCACCTCGAACAGCAGCGGCTGCGGGGAGCTGTGGCGTTCCATCGCGACGAGGTCGATGTCCTCCATCACGACGAGTGACGGCTGGAACGTCCGGGCGATCTCGGCCGCGGCACCGATCGCCGCGATGCTCGAGCCGGTGAGCAGGATCGCGGTGACCCCGGTCGTCCGGGTGAGGAGGTGCCGGATCGTGAGCGTCTTGCCCGTCCCGGGAGGGCCGTAGAGGAGCACACCGCGCTTGAGGTGCTGTCGGGCCGCGAGGAGCGCCGCACGCTGCTCGCCGATCCCCACGACGTGGTCGACCACCTCGTCGAGCACGCCCGCGCCGAGGACGACGTCGTCGGCGTCGACCTCGGGCCGGCGGAGGAACGTCGCCCCGGCATCGGACCCGTACTCGGACTGCACGAACGAGAGGACCTGCCCGCGCAGGACGCTCCGCTCGATCATCAGGGCACGGAGGCGGAGCAGGAACGCGGTGGCGGCGTCCTGGTCGGGGGAGAGGATCTCGAGGCTGGCGCGGCCACGGCCGTACTCCGGCTTGGCCGACCGCTGGACGACCGCGACCGGAGCGCCGTCGAAGGTGAGGAACCGGAGGCCGAACGACACGACCCGACGGGTGGTGTCGGCACCGGTGGCCCGGGTGGCGTAGCTCACGGGGCCGGGCGCCCACCGCATGTGGGGGTTCGCGATGAACTCGCTGACGGAGCTGTGGAACCGGCTGTCGTCGCCCGCGATGCCGACGAGGGCGTCGGGGTCGGTGCCGGCGAGCTCCTCGAGGGCGATGTCCGCGTCGACGAGGCGGTGGTCGGGGAACTCCTCGGTGACCACGGGGACCGACTGCGGGTCGACGCCGAGGTGGGCGCCGATCCGTTCACCGATCGGTGTGGTCACCGCCTGCTGTTCCGCGGCGGCGAGTTCGTTCGCCTTCTCGATGTAGCGGGCGAACGCCCGCATGAGGTCGCGGTCTGCGTCGTCGAGCACGTCGCCATCCTGGCACGCAGCGCTGGAACGTGGCCGACCGCCCGGGCGGTCGGGGGCACTGTGGGGTTCCTGCCGCACGTGGTCGGCCGCCCGGAGAGGGGGGTTCCGGGCGGCCGCAGGACCAGTGTGGGTGTCGTCCTGAAGAACGAGCCATGTGGATCGTGAGAATCCTCCGCGCGGCGGATGTCCCCGTCCGATCGCCGACGTAGCGTCGTGTGCGTGAACTGGTTGATCCTCCTGGGGGCGGTGGCCGCCGCGGCCGTCGTGATGTGGATCGCCGATCGCGTGGGGTGGATCGACCTGTCGAACAAGGCCACGCGCAGCGGCGGATCCGGCGGTGTGGTCTCGATGATGGACGAGGTGTTCGCGCCGACCCGTCACGAGACGCAAGCGGAGTACGAACGGCAGTCGCGCCTCCCGAGGGAGGCACCGACGCCGGCGGACGACGACCACGACCTGCTCAGCGGGAGTGTCCTGATCAAGGTGCCGGCGGTGCGCAGCGCCGGTCGGCACGCGGTGCGGGCCGGGACGCACGACCGGTCGTACTGACGACTCGTCCTGGCGGGAGCCGGCAACGCGCGAGCCGCGTCAGCGGGTCGTGAGCTCCTGGTAGTCCGGGTGCCGCTCGATCCAGGCCGCGACGTAGCTGCACTGCGGGACGACCCGGCGCGAGGACCCCGAGCGGACGTCGTCCAGCGCGTGCTCGACGAGGATCGAGGCGTGACCACCGCCGCGGTGCGCGGGGTCCACCTCAGTGTGGACGAAGCGGATCTCGTCGCCGTCGACCTCGTACGCCGCGAAGCCGATCACCTCGCCGTCCTCGACGAGGGAGTACTGCTGCTTGTCGGTGTCGTTCCGGACCTCGGGTGTCGCCATGGAGCAGACGCTACGCCCCTCCCGAAGAAGGGCCTGTGTGCGCGCTGGACGCCGGGCTAGGGTCTGATCGTGCAGCACGAGACGACCCCGCCGTTCCGCTTCCGGACGCCTCCCGGGTGGCCGACGCTCTCCGCCGAGTGGGTGGAACTGCACCAGGCCGCCGAGCCCGCACCGGGGTGGTCGCCCGCACCGGGGATCCCGCCCGCACCCGAGGGCTGGCGCTCCTGGGCCCCGGTCCCGCGGTCGTTCCGGGGCTTCGTGCCGGCCGCCGCCCGCCGCCTCCGCGTCGCGCAGTGGATCGGCCTCGTGGTGGCGCTCCTCGCGCTCGCCGCGGTCATCGTCGTCGCGGCGCTCGGTGGTCTGGCCGTGGTCGGACTCCTGCCGCTCGTGGCCGGGATCGCGGTGCTGGTGGTGTGCTCCGCGCGGGCGGGCGAGCTCGCTGACCGGACCGCGGCCTCGATCCGGGACGATGCGGCGGAGTGGCGTCGGACGGAGGTCCCGGCGCGGGCACGGGCGGCGTTCCCGGAGCTCGACGAGGACCGAGCCGTGGCCGCCTGGGAGGCGGCGGCGTGGGGGCTGCCCGCCGTGCGGCCGTTCGCCGTGGCGGACACAGCACCGGAGCGTTCGCCGCTGCGCCACCGCACCCGTACGGTCGTCGCCGTGACCGCGGGTGCCGCCGCCCTCCTGCTCGTCGTCGGCGCGACGACGGCCGTCGACCCCGTCGTCCGTGCGCTGCAGAGCGACGGGCAGACGCTCGCGTACGGACTCCAGGACACCGCACCCGACGGCAGCGTCCCGGACGACAGCGGCCCGGACGACGACGCACCGGACCAGGACGCACCGGACGCGGGGGACCCGGCGCCGTGGACCTCGGACGACGGCACGGTCACCGCGTCGTTCATCGGCGACGACGAGACGTGGGATGCGACCTGCGGAGCGATCGACTTCGCGGACGGCTGCTGGGCGTGGCAGATCGACAGCGAGTGCGACGGGCCGGCCCAGGTCACGGTCGGGTTCTCCGCCACCGAGAGCGGTGACGACGTGCGCACCGACACCCGCACGGTCGTGCTGACCTCCGGGCGACCGCTCGTCCTCACCGAGCAGGGGTCCGAGGAGTGGGGCGGCATCCGCGACGTCACCTGCTCCACCGCACCGGAGCACGCCGTGGCGCTGACCCGGAGCCCGCTCGACTCCGACGCCGAGGACGCCGACGGCTCCTGGCCGGACGGCTGCGTCGACTACGGCTGCGCCGGGTGGGAGGTCACCCCCGAGGCGTCCTGCGACTCGGCGACCGTGCAGTTCTCCGTGGACGAGGAGGTCGCGACGCTGCCCGGTCCGCACGACCTCGTGGTGGCGACGGCACTGCGAGCGGGCGAACCGGTGGACGTCTGGGCCGGCGGCGCGTGGCTGCCGGACGACGACGCGACGATCTCCCAGGTGACCTGCGGCTGAGCCCGGCCCGCGGGCTCCGCGGGGACGAGACGCCGCGTGGACCAGAATGGTGCACGTGCACAGCGGCGACGATCGAGGCCCGGACCGGGTGGTCCTCGGCGACAACCTCGACGTCCTGCCGACCCTGGCGGACGGCTCGTTCACGCTCGTGTACCTCGACCCGCCGTTCAACACCGGCCGCTACCAGCGTCGGCACGCGAGCGCCGCGGTCCGCGAGCCGACGGTCGGCGACGAGGCCACAGCTGCCGATCGCCGACGTGAGCGGGTGACGGGCTTCCGGGGGAGCTCCTACGAGCGCGTCCGCGGCGACCTCATGCGCTTCGACGACCGGTTCGAGGACTACTGGTCGTTCCTCGAACCGCGGCTGCTCGAGGCGTGGCGGCTCCTCGCCGAGGACGGCACCCTCTACCTCCACCTCGACTACCGCGAGTCGCACTACGCCAAGGTCCTGCTCGACGCCCTGTTCGGCCGGGAGTCCTTCCTCAACGAGATCGTCTGGGCGTACGACTTCGGTGCGAAGTCCCGGTCACGGTGGCCGACGAAGCACGACACGATCCTCGTCTACGTGAAGGACCCGTCACGGTACTGGTTCGACTCCGAGGCGGTCGATCGTGAGCCCTACATGGCACCGGGGCTCGTCACACCCGAGAAGCGCGAGCGCGGCAAGCTCCCGACGGACGTGTGGTGGCACACGATCGTGTCCCCGACCGGCAAGGAGAAGACCGGCTACCCGACGCAGAAGCCCGAGGGCGTGCTCCGCCGCATCGTGCAGGCGTCCTCCCGCGAGGGTGACTGGATCCTCGACTTCTTCGCCGGCAGCGGGACGACGGGTGCGGTGGCGCGGGCGCTCGGCCGGCGGTTCGTGCTCGTGGACGACAACCCGGTCGCGGTCGACGTGATGCGTCGACGGCTGCCGGGGGCGTCGTTCGACGTGGTCAGCCCGTCGACCACATCGACGGGCTGACCACGTCGCTACTCGGCTGAGTGACGCCCGTGCCCGTGCTCGTCGGGCCTGGAGGCGCGGCTCGCCTCCGCAGCGTCGCCGCCGGTGGTGTCCGTGGTCACGTCCGTCGCGGCGTGCGCGGCTCGGGTGCGGATCGCGCCCGTGGTGGTGGGCGGCTCGTCGACCGGCACGGCGGCGGAGTGCGCGCCGTGCGTGGTCGCGTCGGGCAGCGGTGCGCGAGTGCCGTCGAGGGAGACGGTGGAGGCACCGCCGGCTGCTCCGCCCGACCGGGTCGTCGACTGCCCGACACCGACACCGACCGCGGAACCGGCCGAGCGCGGCTGCGACACCACGTCCGGCGAGGTCGGCACGACCGCCATCGAGCCGGTGTCCGGCGAGACGAGTGATCCCGTCCGGGCGGCCGCGTGCTGGGCGTCCACGGTCAGGCGGTCCGCGTCGGCGGTCGCCCGCTCGTTGTCCGCGCGCTCGGTGTTCGCCTGCTCCTGCAGCGCCGAGACCTTGCGGAGCGGCGGCACGCGGAAGAACCAGGTGAGCACGAAGGCCAGCAGGATCACGGCGAGGCCGACGTAGTAGACGACCACGGCGGAGTCGCTGAACCCGACGAGGAACGGCCGGGTGAGGCGCTTGTCCGCGCCGTTGAGGAACGACGTGTCGCTCGTCGACGAGCTGGTCGAGGAACTCGCGCTCGAGTCACCACTCTTGAGCTGCTTGACGAGCGTCGGAGCGACCTCGTCGACGACGTTCTGGCGCTGGTCGGCGTTCGAGTAGTCCACCTGCAGCGTGCCGTCCACGACCTCGGCGTTCGCCTTCGACGCGGCGGTCTCGAGTGCCTGCTGCTCGGCGGCGGGCTTCGCGGCGGCGACCTGCTGGGCGATGACCGTGTCCGCCGAGGCCTCGGGGACCGTGCCGGCCGCGACCTGCTGCTGGACGGCAGCGGTGACCTGCTTCGTGACGGCGGCGTCCGCGGCCTCCTTGGCCTGGGCGGCGCCCTTGTCGAGACCGTCCTGGACGTTCTGCTGCACCGGGTCGACGATCTTGTTCCAGATCTGGTCCATCACGCCCTTGTTGTCCGACGCGTTCGCGACCGACGGGGTGAGTGCGGCGTTCAGGGCGCTCTTCAGGTCTCCCTCGTTCTGCATCGCCGTCGTGATGTTCGTCGGCATGAGCGTGAACAGGACGGACAGCAGCACGGCGGTGCCCATGGTGCCGCCGATCTGGCGGAAGAACGTGGCGGCGCTCGTCGCGACGCCGATGTCCCGCGGGCTGACCGAGTTCTGCGCCGCCAGGGTCAGGGTCTGCATGAGCTGCCCGAGCCCGAGGCCGATGCCGAACATACCGAGCATCAGGAACCAGAGCGGGCGATCGGCGGTGAGGAACGTCAGGACGGTGAACCCGATGGCCGTGAACGCCGTGCCGGTGATCGGGAAGACCTGGTAGTTGCCGGTCCGCGAGATGATCTGGCCCGAGGCGATCGACGAGATCATCAGACCGAGCACCATCGGGAGCATCGCGAACCCGGACTCGGTCGGCGTGACGCCCTTCACGATCTGCAGGTACAGCGGGATGGTGAGCATCGCGCCGAACATGCCGAAGCCGACGAGGACCGACAGGATCGCGGACATCGAGAACACCCGCGAGCCGAACAGCTTCAGCGGCAGGATCGCGTCGTCGCCCATCGCGCGTTCGACGATGATGAACGCGATGAGCCCGAGCGCACCGATCGCGTAGCAGGCGAAGGCGCCGGGGGAGTCCCAGCCCCACTCGCGGCCCTGCTCGGCGATGAGGAGCAGCGGCACCAGGGTCACGATGACGAGCGTCGCGCCCCACCAGTCGATCCGGGGCTTGCCGCGGTCGCCGAACTTCGGCAGGTGCAGGAACGTCAGCACCATGAAGAGCGCGATGATGCCGATCGGCACGTTGATCAGGAACACCCAGCGCCACCCGGCGATGAACAGCAGCTGGTCCGCCCCGGCGAAGACACCGCCGACCAGCGGGCCGATGACGCTCGAGATGCCGAAGACCGCCAGGAAGTAGCCCTGGTACTTGGCGCGCTCGCGCGGGGCGAGCATGTCGCCCATGATGGCGAGCGGCAGGGACATCAGACCGCCGGCACCGAGGCCCTGCAGCGCGCGGAAGCCGGCGAGCATGAGCATCGAGGTCGAGAACGACGCGGCGAACGACCCGACGATGAAGATGCCGATCGCGGTGAGGAACAGCGGACGCCGGCCGAAGATGTCGGACAGCTTGCCGTAGATCGGCGTTGTGATCGTCGACGCGATGAGGTAACCGGTCGTCACCCAGGCCTGCTGGTCGAGGCCGTGCAGGTCGTCGCCGATCGTGCGGATCGCGGTACCGACGATCGTCTGGTCGAGGGCGCCGAGGAACATCCCCGCCATCAGGCCGTAGATGACCAGCAGGATCTGCCGGTGGTTCATCACGGCGTTGGACGAGGTGGTGGGTGCCGCGGGTGCGGTCGCGGTCTGGGTCATGTGCAGGGTCTCCCGGAAACTTTGCGCTGGCTGCAAAGTTACATCTGCCGCAAGGTGAAGGGTCGCGCCGGAGTGGGTTCCTGAGTGGATCGGCAGCACCGGCACCGGTTTCGGTGGTGCCTGTCGGAACGCCCTCGTGAGCGCTCCCGACGCCGTCACAGTACGCCCGAGCGTGGCGAGCGGTGCGTCAGGACGCTGCGGCGGCCTGTTCGAGGGCTTCTTGGAACCGCTCGTCCACCTCGATGCGCATCGCACCCGTCTCGTCGTCGAAGCCGGACACCGCGCTGACCCGGCCGTTGCGCGAGAAGTACAGCAGGGGGCTCAGCACCCCGCCGGGCAGGCCGTGCTCGCCGTCCGTGAGTACCTGCACGACCAGGCCGGCGAGCATCTGCACCGAGGTGATGCTCGACTCGTCACGGATCGGGACGGCGAGCAGGAGGTGCCGGTGCGGGATCGCGAACACCGTGCCGAACCCGGCGGCGCCGAAGAGCGCCGGGAGGTTGACCGCCTTCGACGCGACGAACAGGGACTCGCCCTCCACGATGAACACCCCGGGGGCGATCTCGGCGTGCTCGTCCACCGGTTCGTCGTCGGTGCCCAGCTGCCCGAAGGCGAAGAGTTCGTCGATGCCGAGGGCGAGCCGCGGCAGGGTCGGACCCGACAGCGTGCTCACCATCGTCGGGTAGTCGACGCACAGCCCGAGCACCAACCCGGGAGCGAACGGTCGGGCGTAGTCGAGGTCGGTGGGGTCGGACGGGCCGGCGCCGAGGCCCGTGCCGCCGTCCGCGCTGGGGTCCGGCAGGATCCGCAGTCGGATGCGCTGCCGCAGCTCGTCGGCGCCGAGCTCCTCGGGTGCCGGCTCGCTGTACGCCTGGATCATCCGGTCGAAGTGCTCGGCGACCATGTCGGCCTGCACGTCCGGGGTCTCGCCGTGCACCTGCGCCGCGAGGTTCTCGAGCAGGAAGACCCGGCCGTCGGTACCGACCAGGCGAGCCTGCTCACCGGCCGGCACCTCGACCGTGGTCTCCATGCCGCGCTCGGCGAGGGCTCGTTGCGCGAGCACCACGAGCGTCGGGGCGGGCTCGTCGTGCCGATCGTCCTGCTTCCGGCCGAACCACCCCATCCGCGCGGGACCTCAGGCCCCGAGTGCGGCGTCGACGATCTCCTTGGCTTCGCGCTGCACCTGTTCGAGGTGCTCCTGCCCGACGAAGCTCTCGGCGTAGATCTTGTAGACGTCCTCGGTGCCGGACGGGCGGGCCGCGAACCACGCCTTGTCGGTGACGACCTTCACGCCGCCGACGGCTGCGTCGTTGCCCGGAGCCTTCGACAGCTTCGCCGTGATCGGGTCGCCCGCGAGGGTCTCGGCGGTGATGGCGTCACCGTCGAGCTTCGACAGGCGGGCCTTCTGCTCCTTGCTCGCGGCGGCGTCGACACGCTGGTAGACCGGGGCGCCGAAGCGTTCGGTCAGCTCGTCGTAGAGCTGCGACGGGGTCTTGCCGGTGACCGCGATGATCTCCGACGCCAGGAGCGCCAGGATGATGCCGTCCTTGTCGGTGGTCCACGCGGTACCGTCCTTGCGGAGGAACGACGCGCCCGCCGACTCCTCGCCGCCGAAGGCCACGGAACCGTCGATCAGGCCCGGGACGAACCACTTGAAGCCGACCGGGACCTCCCACAGGCGACGACCGAGGGACTCGGCCACGCGGTCGATGATGCTCGACGACACGAGGGTCTTGCCGACCGCGGCGTCGTCGCGCCAGGCGGGACGGTGCGCGTAGAGGTACTCGATCGCCACGGCGAGGTAGTGGTTCGGGTTCATCAGGCCGCCGTCGGGCGTGACGATGCCGTGCCGATCGGAGTCGGCGTCGTTGCCGGTGAGGACGTCGTAGTCGTCCTTGCGCGCGACGACCGAGGCCATCGCGCTCGGGCTCGACGGGTCCATCCGGATCTTGCCGTCCCAGTCGAGGGTCATGAAGGACCAGGTGGGGTCGACGTCGGGGTTGACCACCGTGAGGTCGAGCCCGTAGTGGTCGCGGATGCGGTTCCAGTAGGGGAGCGACGCGCCACCGAGCGGGTCGGCGCCGATCTTCACGCCGGCACGCTTGATCGCGTCGATGTCGATGATGTTCTCGAGGTCGGCGACGTAGGCGCCGAGGAAGTCGTAGCGGTCGGGCGAGGCGTGCTCGGTGCGCTGGACCTCGGCGTTGCCGCCGGCGATGATCGCGTTCGCGCGCTCGGCGATCCAGCTCGTCGCGTCACTGTCCGCCGGGCCACCGTGCGGCGGGTTGTACTTGAAGCCGCCGTCGCGGGGCGGGTTGTGGCTGGGCGTGATGACGATGCCGTCCGCCGTGTCCGCGTTGCCGGCACGGTTGTACGCGATGATCGCGTGGCTGAGCGCCGGGGTGGGGACGTAGCCGTTCTCGCTGTCGGCGAGCACGTGCACGCCGTTGGCGGCGAGGACCTCGAGCGCGGTGCGTTCGGCGGGGCCGGACAGCGCGTGCGTGTCACGGCCGATGAAGAGCGGGCCGTCGGTGCCCTGCGACGTGCGGTACTCGACGATCGCCTGCGTGATCGCGGCGATGTGGGTGTCGTTGAACGCGGAGTCCAGCGAGGAGCCGCGGTGGCCCGAGGTGCCGAAGACGACCTTCTGCTCGGGGACGGAGACGTCCGGGACGCGCTCGTGGTACGCGGCGATGAGGGCGTCGAGGTCGACGAGGTCGTCTGCAGTGGCGGGGGTGCCGGCGCGGTCGTTCATGCGTCCATCCTGGCATCGCACGGGTCGGCACGCCCAGGAACGTCGCGCCTGTGGACGACGAGCGCGCCTGTGGACGAGGAGCGAGCGGCCGTCCGCACCGGGGAGAAAGGGGGACACCCCGGGTGGACGACCGCTCGCGGTACGGGGACGGCGTCAGGCCGTGCGGAACGAGCCCGTCGCGGTCCGCAGCGAACCGGTGGCCGTGCGCGTCGAGGACGTCGCGGTACCGGGCCGACGGGACTGCGTGTCGACGAAGCGGCCGAGCGCGCGACCGATCCCGGTTCCGGTGTAGGTGCCGATCGGTCGCCAGGCGGCGTCCACCGCGTAGGCGCCGAGCTCGTCACGGTTCTCGAGGCCGGTCACGTACGCGCCGCCCAGGGGGTTCTGACGGTTCTGCATGGATGCTCCTCGTCGTCGTGCCGAGGGTCGTCGGTCACCGGGCCGGCGACCGCGACGCCGTCGGCTTGATGACCACCACACTACCTCCTTCTTTTGCATGACACAAAAGAAGGAATGCTCAGGCGAGCAGCTCGCAGAAGGTCCGGCCCTCGGCGGTCCAGCTCTGCTTCGCCACGAGGCCGACCGTCTCGGCGTGGTCGAGCAGGGCGTCGACGCCCACCTCGGCCCACGGGAAGCCCGCGCTCTGGTGGCCGTCGGCGTCCACCACGCGGGCGGTGTACACCCGGTCGGCGGTGCGGTCGACGTGGGTCTCGACGACCACGCGGCCGCCGACGCGCACGATCTCGCGGCACCGGGCGAGCAGGGCCGCCGGGTCGCCGCCGATGCCGATGTTCCCGTCGATCACGAGCGCCGTGTCCCAGTGCCCCTCGTCGGGGACCGGGTCGAAGACCGAGCCCTGGATCGCCGTCCCGCCGGAGCGTCGGGCGATCGCCACGGCGTCGGCGGAGACGTCCACGCCGAGCGACGGGATGCCGAGGGTGCGCGCGGCGACGAGCATCCGCCCCGGCCCGCAGCCGATGTCGATCACCGGGCCGTCCGCACCGTCGAGGAGCGACCGGTCGATGCGGTCCGCCGCGGCGCTCCAGCGGCCGACGTCGAGCGTGACCGCCCGGTCCGGTCGGGAGGTGTCCGTCAGCCGGATGCGACCGTCGGTGCGGAGCGCACGCGCGTACGGTTCGCCACCGCCGGCCCCGAAGGAGACGGGTGCTTCCATGGTCATCGGAGTGCCCCCGTGGTCTCGGCCTGCAGTGCGGCGGCGAACGCGGAGTCTGGTACGAGGTCGGCGACGCGCTCGGCATCCGGCACGGTGTCGACGTCGAGCAGGACCCCGAGGGTGCCCGCGTCGAGCCCGGCGTCGGTCAGGCGTTCGAACTGGACCGCACCGGTGTCGTCCTGCGACATCGGCACGCCGCGGAGCAGGTCGCCGTCCGGGTCGCGCAGGTAGAGGGACCAGAAGCCGCCGTCCTCGGCCGGGCCGAACCAGGCGTCGCGCTGCGGCTCGTCGAACACCGGTGCGACGTCGGCCGGCCCGAACTGCGGCGTGTCCATGCCGACGAGCAGCGTCGGGCCCTCGACGGTGTCGAACAGTGCACCGAGCCGCTCGTCGAGGCCGCCCGTGGTCTGGTGGATGACGTCGAAGCCCTCGGCGCCGGTCGGCAGCACCGTGCCGTCGTAGAACAGCACCCGTCGGGCGGCGGGCAGCGCACGGACGGTCGCCAGCGTGTCCGCGAGGCTCGCGGCGGCGACCCGTGCGGCACCCTCTGGGGTGAGCGCCGGCGTCAGGCGGGTCTTGACCCGGCCGGGCAGGCACTCCTTCGCGACCACCGCGACGGTGATGTCGGTCGTCATGAGTGGACCTCCTCGGAGTGGGTGGGGCCAGCCACGTGGCGGACCGGAGCGGGTGCGACGACGGTGGGTCGCGCCTCCCGGCGGTACTCGCGCAGCAGACGCGACATGTCCTTGACGGCGTTGACGGTGCCGCGGAGCGTGCCGGTGACCTTGCTGTCGCCGATGCGCTGCGCGTACCCGATGTCGGACTCGTCGACGCGCCACCCGGCGGCGTGCGCCGCGAGGACCATCTCGAGCGGGTAGCCGCTGCGGCGGTCCCGCAGGTCGAGGGACACCAGGTCCGCGCGACGCATCACGCGCATCGGGCCGAGGTCGCGCAGCCGGTACCCGGTCGCGCGACGCATGAGGACCGCGAGCACGCGGTTCGCGAACCGGGCGTGCGGTGCCCAGGCGCCGGGCGTGGTCGGCACGCGGCGTCCGAGGGCGAGGTCGGTGTGTCCCGTGGCCACGCGGGCGACGAGCGGGACGAGCTCGGCCGGGTCCATCGAGGCGTCGGCGTCGCAGAAGGCGACGTACTCGGCCGTGGCGGCGGCGACCCCGGCGGAGCAGGCCGAGCCGAAGCCCTTCACCGGTTCGGTCACGACCAGGGCGCCGTGGGCACGGGCGACGTCGGCGGAGCCGTCGGTCGAGCCGTTGTCGACGACGATCGCGCGGTAGCCGCGCGGGAGTCGGCCCAGGACCTCGGGGAGGGCATCGGCCTCGTCGAGACAGGGGAGGATGACGTCGACGTTCATGTCGCCCATTCGGTGCGGAGCGTCGGAACGACTGGTGTCGGCTCCCGCCGCGCGCGTCGGCGGGGCGGGGCGGTCGGTCTCGTGGGCCGGCTGTCGTTCCATGCCTACGACACAACACGTGATGAGCGGTCGGGGTACAGGATCGGCGTCCCCCGATGGACGTTCCGCGCACTCTCGGTGGCGGGTCACCCCTGATCGGGGGACACGCCGGTGGGGCGTCCGGCGGACGCGTCACGCGGTGGAGGTGTCGGCCTGGAGGCGCGGTGCCGGTTTCGGGGACCGGCGCCGCGCCTCCAGGCGGTCGCGCTCCTGCCCGCCTGCCTGCCCGCCCGCCTGCCCGCCTGCCGGCCCGCCTGCCTGCCTGCCTGGTCGCCGAGCGGGCACGAAACGTCGCGTTCGCGGCCGCTGTGCGGCCGGTTCCGCCCGCTCGCCGAACGCGAGCGGCGAGTCGTGCCCCCTCGGCCGCTCAGCCCGGGCGACGCATTCCGCCCGCTCGCGGCCGCGCCCGCTCGCGGCCGCGCCCGCTCGCGGCGGCGCCGGCGAGTGGCCCGCGGCCTACTGCACCGCGGCGCGCAGCGGCGCCGTCGCGAACTCCCGCATGCCGCGCTCGAAGTCGACCTCGGCACGCCACCCGAGCTCGGCGGCGATCCGGTCCGACGACGCCGTCACGTGCCGGACGTCCCCGAGGCGGTACTCGCCCGTGACGACCGGTCGCGGCCCCTCGGGACCGGCGATCGCGGCCGCCATCTCGCCGATGGTGTGCACGACGCCGGAGCCGACGTTGTACGCACGGAAGGTCTCCGCCGGGAGCTCCGCCGTCGCGGCGATCGACGCGGCGTTCGCGCCGGCGACGTCGTCGACGTGCACGAAGTCGCGACGCTGGCGGCCGTCCTCGAAGACGCGGGGGGCCTCGCCGCGTGCGAGCGCCGAGCGGAACAGCGAGGCGACCCCGGCGTACGGCGTGTTCGCGGGCATGCCCGGCCCGTAGACGTTGTGGTACCGCAGGGCGACCGCGCGGCCTCCGGTGGCACGGGCCCACGACGACGCGAGGTGCTCCTGCGCGACCTTCGTCTGCGCGTACACGTTGCGGGGGTCGAGCGCGGCGGACTCGTCGATCAGGCCGGGCAGGAGCGGCGTGCCGTCCGGCCCGATCGGGTCGAACTCACCGGCGTCGAGGTCGGCGCGGCGACGGGCGGGCGGGCGCACGGGCTCGCCGGCGGCGGTCGTGTACGCCCCCTCGCCGTAGACGACCATCGAGCTCGCGACCACGAGGCGGCCGATGCCGTGGCGGTCCATGCCGGCGAGGACGTGGGCCGTGCCCGCGTCGTTCGTCGAGACGTAGTCCGGGGCGTCCTGGAAGTCGACGCCGAGGCCGACCTTGGCGGCCTGGTGGCACACCACGTCCACGCCGTCGAGGGCCGCGTCGAGGGCGACCCGGTCGCGGACGTCGCCGTGCACGAACTCGATGCCCTGCTGCTGGTGGGCGGTGACGACCTCGGCGGGGTCGCCGTGCACGTCGTCGCGGAGGGAGTCGAGCACGCGCACCTCGTGGCCCTCGGCCCGGGCGCGGCGGACGATGGCGGAGCCGATGAAGCCGGCGCCGCCGGTGACGAGCAGGCGGGTCACGCGGTGGCTCCCGTGGTCGCTGCTGCGGGCCGTGCGCTCGTCATGGCGCTTGCGCTCGCCTCGGCCGGGACGAGCTCGCGCGGGGTGTAGTCGTCCGGGATCGCCGCCACGATCGAGCCGATCGCGCGGACGATCACCTCGTTCGCGCGGGCCAGGCGCTCCATCACCATGCCGTGCGTGACCGGGGCCTCGCCGGTTCCGGCGGCTGCCTGCGCTTCCGCCTCGGCCTCGGACGGGGCCAGGCCGGCGTCGGCGTCGGTCACGAACGAGAGGTTCACCGTCCCGATGCCGAGCTCGGCCGCGAGCGGCACCTCCGGCGTCATCGTCATGTTGATCGTGTGGCCGCCGGCCTCGCGCATCCAGATGGACTCCGCACGCGTCGAGAACCGCGGCCCCTGGATCACCACGCACGTGCCCGTCGGGCGGAACGGCACGTCGAGGCCCTCGATCGCACCGATCGCGACGCGTCGGAGCACCGGGTCGAACGGGTCCGCGAAGGAGAGGTGCTGCACGGCGTCCTCGAAGAACGTGTCCGCGCGGCCCCACGTGCGGTCGATGAGCTGGTCGGTCACGACGAAGGTCCCCGGGGCGTAGTCGGGGTGCAGCCCGCCGACGGCGCTCGACGACACCACGGCGCGGACCCCGAGCGACCGCAGCGCCCACAGGTTCGCGCGGTGGTTGATGCGGTGCGGGGCGACGGAGTGCGCGCGGCCGTGCCGGGTGAGGAACGCGACGCGCTTGCCGGCCATCGTGCCGATGCTGATCGGGCTCGACGTGGCGCCGAACGGGGTGTCGACGTCGACCTCGTCCGCGGTGCCGGGTTCGAACAGCTCGTAGAGGCCCGAACCGCCGATCACCCCGATGCGCGTCTCGTCCACAGCCCCGGTCGTGGTCACGTCGTTATCCACAGGTCCTCCGAATGGTCCTCGGCGCGTTCTGCGCGCTCGTTACGCTACTGGGACCGCCCCCGGCCGGACCGGGAGCGGGCACACTTCTCACCTGTTCGGAGGCGCACGTGCGAACGATCGGTCAGCACCGCGACGAGATCGCGGCCCTGGTCGCGCCGGTCCTGTCCGCCAGGCGCTCCGCGGCTCCGGAGGCACGGGACATCGACGACCTCGCCACCGGTGCCGGCGGCGGACGGGGGCACCGCGTGCTCGCACGTGCCGTCGTCGCACCCGTGCCGCTCCCACCGTTCGACAACAGCCAGATGGACGGCTTCGCCGTCCGTGCCGCCGACGCCGGTCGCGTGCTGCGGGTGGTCGCCCCGATCCCGGCGGGGACGATGCCACCGGCGCTGGACCCCGGGACCGCTGCGCCGATCATGACGGGGGCGCGCATCCCGCTCGGCGCCGACGCGGTGTTCCCGGTCGAGGCCACCGACCCCGGGGCGTTCCCCGCGGCGCTGGCCTTGGCCGAGGTCACGGTGCCGGACGACCTCGCCCCCGGGACCTTCGTCCGGGCGACGGGCACCGACCTGCCGAGCGGGGGCGAGCTGGCTCCTGCCGGTGCTGCCGTGACACCCGCGGTGCTCGGGACGCTCGCCGCGGCCGGGGTCTCGACGGTCGACGTCGTCCGGCAGCTCCGCGTCCTCGTCGTGTCCACCGGCTCCGAACTCCAGGGCGCCGGTGACGCCACGATCGGCGACGCCAACGGGATCGCACTGCGGGCGGCGCTCGCCGAGGTCGGAGTGGCCTCGCGGTCGGTGCGGGTGCCGGACGACGAATCGACCTTCGTCGCGGCCCTCGACGATGCGGTGGGGGACTGGGCCGACCTCGTGCTCACCACGGGTGGCATCAGCGCCGGGGCGTACGAGGTCGTGCGGCAGGCCCTCGAACCGCGGAGTCTCGCCGTCACCCCCGTCGCGATGCAGCCCGGCGGCCCGCAGGCGTTCGGCACCGTCGAACTCGCCGGGCGTCCGGTCCCCGTGGTGTCCTTCCCCGGCAACCCCGTGTCGGCGCTCGTCTCGTTCGAGGTCTTCCTCCGCCCGCTCCTGGCGGCGGACGCCGGGATCCCCGACGACCGCGTCGCCGCGGTGCTGCCCGCTGCGGACACCGCCACCTCGCCCGAGGGCAAGCACCAGGTCCGGCGCGGCCGGGTCGAGGACGGCCGCGTGCACTTCGTCGGGGGCCCCAGCTCGCACCTGCTCGCGCACTACGCCACCGCCACGCACCTCGTCCACGTCCCGATCGGCACCGCCACGGTGGCGCCCGGTGACCCGCTGACCGTCTGGAGCCTCCGATGACCGACCCGACTCTGCCCGGCGGCGACGAACTCTCGCACGTCCGCGCCGACGGCACCGCCCACATGGTCGACGTCTCCGAGAAGGACGTCACCGCGCGGTCCGCCACCGCGACCGCGACCCTCGTCACCCGCCCCGACGTCGTCGCCCGCATCCTCGACGGCTCGCTGCCCAAGGGCGAGGTGATCGGCACCGCCCGCATCGCGGCGATCATGGCGGTGAAGAAGACCTCCGACCTCATCCCGCTCTGCCACCCGCTGCCGATCGCCGGGGTCGAGGTCGACATCACCGGCGACGACGACCGCGTCGTCGTCGAGGTGTCCGTGCGGACGACCTCACGGACCGGCGTCGAGATGGAAGCGCTGACCGGCGCGAGCATCGCGGCCCTGACCGTGTACGACATGGTGAAGGCCGTCGACCGCACGGCCACGATCACGGACGTCCGGGTGCTCGAGAAGCACGGCGGACGCTCGGGGGACTGGAGCAACCGATGACCTCGCAGCCGACCAGGGGCCGGGCGGCCGTCGTGGTGGTGTCGACCCAGGCGTCCGTCGACCCCGCGCTCGACCGGACCGGTCCCGTCATCGCGGGCTGGCTCCGCGAGCGAGCCTTCACCGTGGCCGAGCCGGTCATCGTGCCCGACGGCGGCCCGATCGCCGAGACGGTCTCCGCCGAACTCCTGTCGGACGCCCGGGTCGTGATCACCACGGGCGGGACCGGCGTCACCCCGACCGACCGCACGCCCGAGGCGATCGCACCGCTCATCGACCTCGAGCTCCCCGGCATCACCGAGGAGATCCGGCGCCGCGGACTCGCCGGAGCAGGACCGACCGCGCTGCTCAGTCGTGGCATCGCGGGGATCGCCGGCGGCGGCACCCTGATCGTCACGCTCCCCGGGTCCCGCGGCGGTGTCGCCGACGGACTCGCGGTCCTCGACGGCCTGCTCGACCACGTCCTCGCCCAGGTCTCGGGCGAGGGCCACGCCCCGCGGAGCGCCTCGTGACGGACGCTGCGACGGCCGGCGACCGGGTCGTGGTGGCTGACGTCGTGAACCGCTCGATCACCGTCGACGAGGTCTCGGCCGTCGTCGCCACCGACCAGGACGGCGCCGTCGTCACCTTCGCCGGGGTCGTCCGCGACCACGACGGCGGCAAGGGCGTGACCGCGCTCGAGTACGAACGGCACCCGAGCGCCGGCGACGTCATCGCCGAGGTGGCCCGGACCATCGCGGTCGCCCACCCCGAGGTCCGCATCGCCGTGCTGCACCGCGTGGGAGCGCTCGGCATCGGGGACGTGGCGCTCGCCGCAGCCGTGTCGTCCCCGCACCGGGCCGAGGCGTTCGCTGCCTGCGGTGCGCTCGTCGACCTCGTGAAGGAGCGGGTGCCGATCTGGAAGCACCAGCGCTTCACCGACGGCTCCGACGAGTGGGTCGCTGCCCTCTGACGGACGACCCTGTGGATCCCCGCAGCGGACCGTTGCCGGATCGCAACCGCGGCACGCGTTCGGGGCGTAGCGCCGGTTCCTAGCCGATCCATAGAATCCGAGACCATGAGCGTGCTGTTGTACGGGGCCGGCGTGGTCCTGCTGGTCTTCGCCCTGATCGACATCCTGACGAAGACCGACGACCAGATCCGTGGGCTCCCGAAGTTCGCCTGGGTGCTCCTCGTGGTCCTCGTCCCCGTCGTCGGCAGCATCGTCTGGTTCGCCGTCGGACACGACTGGGCGCCGGGCGAGCGGAACCACGGCCGGTACCTCGAGCCGGCTCGCCACGAAGACCGGTACGCCACGCTCGGCGATGCCCGCAACGCCCACGGCGACAAGCGGGTGAGCGGCACGGAGCAGGAGCTCGCCGAGCTCGAGCGCGAGATCGAGTACTGGGAGGCCCAGGCGCGCCTCAAGCGGGCGAAGGAAGCCGCAGGCGAGGGCGAGCCGACCACCGGGACCTGACCCGCGCCTCCCGACCCGCGCCGCACCCCTGACGGACGCACGGTGCGAGGTCCCGCCCGCCGTGCGATCCGCAGCCCGTCCCACGGAGCGCGGAACCTCGCACACTGCGGACCCCCCGCACCGACCACCCGGCCACGCCGCCTACCCTTGACGGGTGGCTCATCTCCTCGGCGCCGAGAACCTGCATCTCGAGTTCCCCACCAAGGTCGTCTTCGACAACGTCACCCTCGGCATCGACGAGGGCGACCGCATCGGCGTCGTCGGCCGGAACGGCGACGGCAAGTCGACCCTCCTCGCCCTGCTGTCCCAGCGCCTCGAACCGGACGGCGGCCGCGTCACGCACCGCCGTGGCCTGACCGTCGGGTACCTCGACCAGCGCGACATCCTGCCTGCGGGCGAGACGGTCGGCACCGTCGTCGTGGGCGACCTCGCCGAGCACGAGTGGGCCGGCGACCCGAAGATCCGCGACATCATCGGCGGCCTCGTGTCGGACATCCCGTGGGACGTGTCGGTGGACGAGCTGAGCGGTGGCCAGCGCCGCCGTGTCGCCCTCGCGCGCCTGCTCGTCGGCGACTGGGACGTCCTGTTCCTCGACGAGCCCACGAACCACCTCGACGTCGAGGGCATCCAGTGGCTCGCCGAGCACATCAACCGCCGGTGGTCCGCGAACCAGGGCGGCATGGTGGTCGTGACGCACGACCGGTGGTTCCTCGACGCGGTGTCGACCGACACGTGGGAGGTCCACGACGGCGTCGTCGACCCCTTCGAGGGCGGCTACGCGGCGTACATCCTCCAACGCGTCGAGCGTGACCGGCAGGCCGCCGCGAGCGAGCAGCGTCGGCAGAACCTGGCCCGCAAGGAGCTCGCATGGCTCCGCCGCGGCGCCCCGGCCCGCACGAGCAAGCCGAAGTTCCGCATCGACGCGGCGAACGCCCTCATCGACGACGTGCCGCCGATCCGCGACACGGTCGCCCTCGCGAAGACCGCGACCGCCCGCCTCGGCAAGGACGTCGTCGACCTGCTCGACGTCAGCGTCTCGTTCGACGGCACCGAGATCCTCGACCGCATCGAGTGGCGGATCGCGCCGGGGGAGCGCACCGGCATCCTCGGCCCGAACGGCGCCGGCAAGTCGACGCTCCTCAGCCTCGTGTCCGGACGCCTGCAGCCCACGAGCGGCCGCGTGAAGACCGGCAAGACCGTGCAGGTCGCCGTCCTCGACCAGCAGCTCGCCGACCTCGCGCAGTTCGCCGACGACCGCGTCCGCGAGGTGGTCGCCCGCAAGAAGACGAGCTACGTCGCCGACGGCAAGGAGATGACGCCGTCCCAGCTGCTCGAGCGGCTCGGTTTCACCTCGGCGCAGCTCTCCACGCCGGTGAAGGACCTCAGTGGTGGCCAGAAGCGCCGCCTGCAGCTCATGCTCATCCTGCTCGACGAGCCGAACGTCCTGATCCTCGACGAGCCCACGAACGACCTCGACACCGACATGCTCGCCGCCATGGAGGACCTGCTCGACACCTGGCCCGGCACCCTCCTCGTCGTGAGCCACGACCGGTACCTGCTCGAGCGCGTGACCGACCAGCAGTACGCCGTGCTCGGCGGGCACCTGCGGCACCTGCCCGGCGGCGTCGACGAGTACATGCGGCTCCGTGCGGCCGGCACCGGTGGCGGGACCGCGTCAGCGGCTGCCGCCGCGTCTGCCGGGAGGCCCGACACGGCTGGCGGGACCGGCTCGGCCGGCGCCGTGGCCGGGTCCACCGCCACGGCCGGTCCCGGCGCGTCGGCCGCGGCCGCCTCGGGCTTGTCGGGCGCGGAGCGTCGGACGGCCGAGAAGGAGATGTCGGCGCTCGACCGCAAGATCGCGAAGGTCGGTGCCGACCGGAAGCAGCTGCTCGACCAGTTCGCGACGCACGACCAGTCGGACTACGCCGGGCTCGGCGAGCTGCAGGCTCGCCTGGCCGGTCTGGAGGCCGAGGTGGACCAGCTCGAGGAGCGCTGGCTCGAGGTCGCGGAGCAGCTCGGAGTCTGAGCGGTCTCCGGGGGTCTACTCGACTGGCTTCGCGTCCTCGGGGGCCCCGCCGCCGGGGTTCGCGACGACCTCCCACAGGTGTCCGTCCGGGTCCTGGAAGAACCCGGACCACATGCCCCACGGGCGTGTGTACGGCGGCGCGAGCATCGTCGCACCGGCGGCCCGCGCGCGGTCGAGGAACGCCTCGGCGTCGGCCTGGCTGTCCACGAAGTGCCCGATCGTGCTGCTCGGCGCGGTCGCGAGGGCGACCCCGGAGTCCTTCGCCATGTCGTCGCGGCCGTACACGCTGACGATGAGTCCGTCGTCGAGCGTGAACATCGCCGTGGTGCCGCCCGCCTCGGTGTCGGTCGCGGGGTACTCGGTGCCGATCACCCCGCTGCCGTCGATCCCGAGCAGGGCGCGGTAGAACTCCGCCGAGCGTGCGACGTCGGCGACGGCCAGGGTGATCGCGTGCATGGGCCGGAGGCTACCCCCGCAGCACCGGAGCGTGTCCGCCGCACCGCCACAACGCCGCTGCCAGGGCGTCGATCTCCTTCCGGGCGCCCGGGTCGCTCGTGCCCTCGGCGAAGACCGTGAACACGACGCGGTCCCCGCCGACCTCGTCGGTCACCCCGGTCAGGCCGTACATGTCGTCGAGCGTCCCGGTCTTGCCGCGGACGTGCCCGCGGGCGTCCGCCGCGGCACCGGTGAAGCGGCCGTCGTCGCCGAGCGTGCCCGTCCGTCCCGCGACCGCGAGCCCGGCGTCGACCGGACCGAGGCCGTCCTGCTTCGCAGCGACGGCGCGCATCAGCGTGGTGAGCGCCGAGGCGGGTACCCGGTTGTCGGGGCTGAGGCCCGAGCCGTCGACGAGGCGCAAGCCTCCGGTCGGCACCCCGTAGCGCACCAGGGCCTTCGTGCTCCCGGCCTGCACGGCGTCGAAGGAGCGGCCGGCACCCTCGGCGATGGCGACGTGGCGGGCGAGCACCTCGGCGAGGGTGTCGTCGGAGTCCGTGAGCAGCATCCCGACCAGTTCCGACACCGTCGCCGACCGCACGGTCCCGAGCACCTGCGCGCCGGACGGCGCCGGCACCGAGGTCGTGTCCACCCGGACGTCCGGCCCGAGGAGTGCCGCGAACGCCGTCGCAGCGCGCCCGACCGCCCCGGCGCTCCGCAGCGAGTACGACTCGGTCGGGTCGTCGCGGTCGCCGTCGACCATGAGCGACGTGATGTTCGAGACGCTGCCGCTGGTCCGGGCGCTCTCCGGCCAGCTCGGGTGCCACGCCGGCCCGTCGAACAGGCTGGTGTCGACCTGCACCGAGGTCACCGGCTGCCCTGCACGAGCTTCGAGCACCTGCCGCGCGAGGTCGTCGAGGTGCGGTGCGTGCGGGTAGACGCTGTCCTGACCGGACGGCAGCCGGCTCAGGGTCGGGTCACCGCCGCCGACCAGCACGACCGCGCCCGGATCGGTGCCGGCGACGACCCGGGTCGTGAACCGGTGGTCGGGTCCCAGCGCGGACACCGCCGCGGCTGCCGTGACGACCTTCATCGTGCTGCCGGTCTGCGTCGGCTCGTCACCACGGTGCGTCAGGACCGTCTTCCCCGTCCGGACCGATCGCGCGTCGAGGAACAGCGCACCGTGGTGCCAGCGGGCGGCGAGGTCGTCCGCGGTGCAGAGCTCGCCCGCCGCCTTCGCCTGGCGCTGCGCACCGATGGCCGAGGTCGTGGCCGTGATGCCCGCCGCCAGCAGCAGGAGCACCAGCACGAAGAGCAGGGTGGAGCGGCGGTGACGGATGAGGGCGCGGAGTCTGGGCACGTCGATCATCGTCGCCGGAGCCGGCTTCGTCGCACATCGACCCGACGACCGAAGCCCGGCCCGTGGACTCGGCCGAACGGATGAAGCCGCGCGGCGGTCGGGTCAGTCGCCGAGCCCGAGGATGAGGCGTCGGAGCAACCCCGACAGCTGGTCCTGCTCGGTGTCGGACACCCCCGCGAGGATGGCCCGCTCGGCGGCGAGCAGGTCCGCGATCGCGGCGTCGACCGCTGCGCGCCCGTCGGCGGTCAACGACACGAGGATGCCCCGGCCGTCCTTCGGGTCGGTCCGACGCGCGACGAGCCCGCGGGCAGCCAGCCGGTCCACCCGGTTCGTCATCGTGCCGCTCGACACCAGCGTCTGCTGGAGGAGCGTCTTCGGGCTCAGCTCGTACGGCTCACCCGCCCGCCGCAGTGCCGACAGGACGTCGAACTCCCACGGCTCGACGTCGCTCGCGTCGAACGCCGCCCGTCGTGCACGGTCGAGGTGTCGGGCGAGCCGGTCGACGCGGGACAGGACCTCGAGCGGGCCGAAGTCCAGGTCGGCGCGCTCGCGACCCCACGCCGCGACGATGCGGTCGACCTCGTCCTCCTGCGGCATCCCACCATCTTGGCGGAAGCAGGGGCTGCACGGCCAGCCGCCGCGGCCCGTGCCCGGGGATCAGTCGAACGCGAGCACGATCTTGTCCCGGGTCTCGCCCGACTCGAGGAGCCGGTGCGCCTCGCGGGCTTCCCGGACCGGCAGCGTCAGGCGTCGCTTGAGGCGGAGCGCTCCGGACGCGAGCAACGGCATCGTGACCGCCAGCGCGTCCGGCGCACGGTCGGGGCTCGGGTGGGACAGGAGCGCTCCGGACGAGGCGACCTCCGGGCCCCCGACGAGGGTGACGACCCTGCCGGGGTCACCGACCACGGACACCGCCTCGGCCAGGCCGCCGCGACCGGCCGCGTCGATGACCGCGTCCACCGTCGTGTCGACGTGGTCGAAGACACCGGGACCGGACGCGACGAACTCGCCGCCGAGGTCGCGGACGAGCGCGGCATCGGGTTCCCTCGCGACGCCGATCACCCGGATGCCCCGGGTCCGCGCCAGTTGCACGACCATGCTCCCGACCGCGCCGGCGGCACCGAGCACGACGAGCGTCCCTCCGGGCTCGATCCCGACGGCGCGCATCGTGCCGACGGCGGCGTCGGCCGAGGCGGGCAAGGCGGCCGCGGCGTCCCACGGCACCGAAGCGGGCTTCGGGTACCAGACCGGGGTGGCGACGAGCTCGCCGTACCCGCCCTGGGCCGGCAACAGCGCGGCGACCTCGTCCCCGACGCGCGCATCGGCCCCGGCTCCGACCTCCTCCACGACACCGGCCGCCTCGAATCCCAGGACGTCGCCGGGGCGCTGCGGGAAGACCGACGTGAGGTTGCCGGCGCGGATGTGCAGGTCGGTCGGGCCGACCGCCGCCGTCCGGACACGGAGGAGGACCTCGCCCGGCCGGACCACCGGCGGCTGCACTGAGCGCCACTGCAGGACCTCCGGACCTCCGAAGGCTGAGATCACGATCGCGTTCGACATGGTGCTTCCGTTCCTGTGGCCGGCGAGGACTGCTTCCCCGTCCCTGCACCGTAGGCAGTTCTCGGGAGGCCGAGCGTGTCCATGGCGCGGACACCCTGCCCAGGAGTGCGCCGTCGGACTCGTCGGTCGTGGGAGGATGGCCGGGCGCCTCCGTGCGCGTTCCGCCTTGGTGTAATGGCAGCACGACGGCCTTTGGTGCCGTTAGGTCCGGGTTCGAATCCTGGAGGCGGAGCTCGGCTCGATCAGAACATCGTGTTCGCGTTGGCCGCTTGCTCCGGTACCTGCTGCATCACGTCCCAGTGCTCGACGATGCGTCCGTCCTCGAGCCGCCACACGTCCGCGACGGCCATGCCGCGGTCGCCCGGTGCGAGGTGGAACGCACTGTGGGTGACGACGAGGTCGCCCTCGGCGACGGTCCGCTTGACGTCCACGTGGAGTCCGGGGAACCGTGTGCGCATGGAGTGCACGTAGGCGATGAATGCCTCCGCACCGTCAGGGGCCGAGGGGTTGTGCTGCACGTAGCTCGTGCCGAGGGCGCGCGATGCCGCGGCCTCGGGCTCGCCGTCGTTGAACGACTGCGTGTAGAAGCCCACCACGGTCTCGGTGTTCTCGGCGGTCGACATGGGTGTTCCTCTCCGCGATGCGCCCTCTGCGTTCCGCTGACCAGATCTTCGCCGGTCGCGCGGCCCGGCAGCCTGCCCCCGACCGGGACACGCTCCCGGGCCGTCGCCTCCGTACGGTCGCTGGCACCAACCGAACGGAGATCCGATGCCCGCTGTGCAGTTCACCCGCGAGTCACCCGAGGTCGGACGCGTGGTCGTCTCCGATCCACCCGTCGGCCTGATGACGGGGGCGACCGTTCACGGCCTGGCCGACGTCGTCGCGGGGCTCGCGGGCGACTCGGACCTCAAGGTGCTCGTCTTCGAGAGCAGCACCGACGACTTCTTCCTCAACCACTTCGACCTCGCGCGGATCGACGACTTCCCCGGAGGTGCGGCCTGGCTCGATCTCGTCGTCGCGCTGTCGGAGGCCCGGTACATCACGATCGCGGTGATCCGTGGGCGCACGCGCGGCGGCGGCAACGAGCTCGCGCTCGCACTGGATCTGCGGTACGCGAGCCGGCAGCGCGCCCGCTTCGGACAGCCCGAGGTCGGCACGGCGGTCGTCCCTGGTGGTGGCGGGACGGAGCGACTACCCCGTCAGATCGGACGTGACCGCGCGCTGGAGGTCATCCTGACCAGCGCGGACTACGACGCAGACACCGCCGAGCGCTGGGGGTGGGTGACGCGTGCGCTCGACGACGACCAGCTCGACGAGTACGTGGCCGGCGTCATCGGGCGCCTCGCTTCCTTCGACGGCGACGCGCTCGCGACCGCGAAGGCGATGGTCAACCGTGCCACCCTCCCGCCGAAGGCCGACCTCGAGTCCGCCTACCGCACCTTCGAGGAACGCGTGGCGAGCCCGTCGTACCGCGCACGGGCGGCGGCCGGTGCTGCGCGTCTCGACGACGACCAGCTGCTCGCCCTGGAACTCGAACTCGGTGAGTTCATCGGAGCGGCCGCTCGACGTCGGGTCGCCGACGCGTGAGACGGCGGACGGGAGGCGCGGTGCGGGCCCGACCCGCGCCTCCCGTCCGATCTGCGGTCGTGACGGGAATACCTGACGCGTCAGGTAGTTGTAGCCGCTGTGCAACAGCGACTGAGCGAGCGACAACTGGCCACGTGGCAACGGCTCCAGGTGGTGACGGAGCGGCTGCGCCGCCGTGTCGGCGCCGACCTGCGCGACGGAGCCGACCTGTCGGAGGCGGAGTTCACGGTGCTCGCGCACCTGGTCGACATGGGCGGCGACGCCCGGCCGACGACGTGCGCCGCAGCGATCGGCTGGGACTCCAGTCGCCTCGCCCACCAGCTGCGCCGGCTCGAGCGACGAGGACTGGTCGAACGGCGCGGAGGCCTCCGGGACGCGCGCGGATCGTCGATCGTGATCACCGACTCCGGGCGGTCCGCCCACCGGGCCGCCGTCGGGTCGCACCTCCGTGCTGCGGCGACGTGGTTCGGCGACGCGCTCGACGACGCAGCACTGGCAGGGCTCGACGGCGCACTGCGCGCGCTCGAGGAGCACATGCGCCGATTGGACGGCGACGGACCGGACGACGGACGTCCGGAAGCAGACGAACACGAGGAGCACGGACGATGAGCACCATCGACACATGGACGACACCCACTGCGGACCTGACAGGACGGACGGTCGTCGTGGTCGGCGGCAGCGGCGGCGTGGGGGAGGGCGTGGTCCGGTCGATGCTCGCCGCGGGCGCGACCGTGATCGCGACCGGACGGGACGTCGCGCGACTCGATGCCGTCGCGGCACGGCTCGCGACGGCCGGGCTCCCCGGCACCCTGCACACGAGGGTGCTCGACGCGATGAACCCCGGGCTGGACGACGACGTGACCGCGATGGCGCAGGAGTTCGGGGCGTTCGACGGGGTGGTCGTGTCGCTCGCATCCTGGGGCGACCAGGGCCGGAAGCCGGCGCTGGCGCTCGACGACGACGAGTGGCAGCGCCTGCTGGACGGCAACCTGACGAGTGTCTTCCGGGTCTTCCGGGCGTTCCTGCCGCGGATCACCGGGACCGGAGTGCTCATGCAGTTGAACGGCATGAGCGCGGACATCCCGTTCCCCGGGAGTGCCGGGGTCGCGCTGAGCGCCGCGGCGACGAAGTCCCTCTCCCTGACGCTGGACGCCGAGCTCGGCGGACGCGGTCCACGCGTCGCGCAGCTCGTGCTCGGGGTGGTCCGGACCCGCGCCCGGCAGGCCGCCGGGATCGACGACCCGCGGTGGATCGACGCGACCCAGGTCGGCGACCACGTCGCGCACCTGGTCGCCGGGAGCAGCCCGCTCGCCCGCACCGCCCTGCAGTACTTCACCGATCGAGCCGAGGGCCCGCGTCCCGGGTCCACCGTGCGCTGAACCGAGGAACCATGGACATCGTCCGACCCAGCGACACCGGGTACGCCGCACTGCAGCACGTCTACTCGAGCACCGGCCGACCGGGATCGATCCTGCTCCCGCGCACGACGACCGAGGTCGCCGAGGCGCTCGCGATCGTGCGCGCGTCGGGGCGCCCGTTCGCGGTGCGCAGCGGCGGGCACGGCATCAGCAGCATCGCCACCAACACCGGTGGCGACGTGATCGACCTCCGTGCCCTCGCGTCCGTCGAGCCCCGGGGAGGCCGGTCGGTCCGCATCGGGCCCGGCGCGCGCTGGGGCGCCGTGGCGTGGGCGCTCGCCCCGCACGGCCTCGCGATCAGCTCCGGCGATTCCGGTGACGTCGGGGTCGGCGGTCTCGCCACGACCGGTGGCATCGGCCTGATGGGCCGTGCGCACGGCCTCACCATCGACCGCCTGCGAGGCGCGGAGATCGTCACGGCGGACGGGACCGCACGGCGCGTCTCCGGCGACGAGGAACCAGACCTGTTCTGGGCGATCCGTGGCGCCGGCGCGAACTTCGGGATCGTCACGGCGTTCGACTTCGAGGCCTCGGAGACCGCCGACGTCGTGCAGACCACCGCGGTGTACCAGCCGATCGACCTCGCTGCGTTCCTGCAAGCCTGGGGCCGGACGGTGGAGACCGCGGCGCGTCCGGTGTCAGCCTTCCTCTACCTGGGGGCGGGGCCGACGCCGTTCGCGCAGGCGACCATCGTGTACGCCGGCGACGACCTGGAGGCGGCGGCCCCGGAGATCGAACGCTTCCTGCGGATCCCGGGCCTGGCCGGGCAGCGGGCCGCCGTGACGCCGTACGCGGCGGTACCGCTGACGAGCGGTGCGCCGCACACCGGGCAGCAGCGTGCTGCCACCCACACCGGGCTGGCCGTGCACCTCGACCAAGACCTGTCCGACCGGATCGCGGTGTTGCTCCGCAGCGCCGGCGTGGACATGGTCCAGATCCGCTCGGTCGGCGGCGCGATCAACGACGTCGACCCGGCGGCGACCGCCTACGCGCACCGGCACCAGAACTTCTCGGTGACTGCGGTGTCGGTCCGGGGCGGCGACGCGTTCCACGACGCGTGGGAGTCCGTGCACCCTCGGATGGACGGCATGTACCTGAGCTTCGAGACCGATCACGCACCGAGCGCCGTGGCCGAGGCGTTCCCGCCGGCGACGCTCGCGCGGCTGCGGGACCTCAAGGCCCGGTGGGACCCCGACGACCTGTTCGACCAGAACTTCGACGTGTCGCGGACATCCGCGGAGCTCAGCTGAGGGCGACGGCGCCCGCGATGCGGTCCGCGAGGTCCGCGAGCGCGGCGGCGCTGTCGGACCCCGGCACGGCGTGGTACGCGCAGAGCAGGTACCCCGGTGTGTTCGGGACCACGAACGTCTGGTGGCGGAGCGTGATCTGTCCGTACCCGTCGACCGAGGGCCGGACATCCCCGTCGTAGTACGGGTCGACCTCGTGGCGCTCCCAGAGCCGGCGGAACACCGGGTCCGCCTCGGCGAGCCTCGCCGCGGTCTCGTGGAGCCGGGGGTCGTACGGGTGCCCGTAGAACCGCATGCGGCGTGCGGTCCGGTCGGCGAGCGCCGGCCAGGTCGGCAGCGCTCGGACCTCCGGGAAGGTGAAGACCACCTCGGGGATGCTCCTGCCGACCTCGAGCCCGAGCGGGACCACCCAACGCGCGAGGGCGTTCGAGAGCACGACCTCGTGGCGGGAGTTGATGATGTACGCGGGTGTGTTCGGCCAGGAGTCGAGGATGGCGGACATCGCCTCGATCGAGACCGCGGCCTCGGCCGCCGCCACGTCCAGCGGCTGCACCGTGCTGAGCCGCAGCAGGTGCTGGACGCCGGCATCGTCGAGCCGCAGTGCCCGGGCCAACGCGTGGAGGACCTGTTCGGACGGTGCGCGGTCGCGACCCTGCTCCAGCCGCAGGTAGTACTCCTGGCTGATCCCCGCGAGCCCGGCGACCTCGTCGCGACGGAGCCCCGGGACCCGGCGGCGCGTGTGCGACCGTACGTCGACGTCCTCGGGGCGGGTCGCCGCCCGACGCGCTCGGAGGTAGTCGCCGAGCGGTGTCCCTGTCGCGATCACGACCCGTCCTCCCTCCCTGCCGGCGCGTCCGGCGCCGTGGTTCCTCCATCCTGGCGCAGTCCCGGTCCCGGGATGCGCCAGGTGTCCCCGACGGGGACACCCTCGCGCCTGCTCGGACCCGTACCGTCGGCGCAGTGCGAAGGGAGTGCCGTGCACGATCCACCGGTCCGCCGGGCGCACGTCACCGTCGCCGCCCGTTTCGACTGCTCGCCGAGCGCGACGTGGTCCCGCTTCGTCGACTTCGCCGACGGGCACGTCGGTCCCGACGGTGCGACCGAGCTCCTCGCGCCCGGTACGAGTCGCTGGATCCGGCGGCTCCCTGGCGACCTGGGCGTCGTCGAGGAGCGTTCCCGCACCGAGGACGGCGTCGTCGCCTATCGCGCTCGCGTCCCCGGCGGTTCGGCGGTCGACGACGTGGACGGCGTCGTCCGCGTGTCCCAGGAGGCAGAGGGGAGCCTCGTCACGTGGACGACCGAGGCGGTCACCGCCCCGTCCGCGTCCGAGCGCGAGCGCGTCCGGCAGTGGCTGGCGGATCGGCTCCGGACCGCGGGGGGCACGGTCCTCGCCCCCCTCACCATGGACGTGTGGCTCGGCGGCTACCGGGACGTCGCCCGCACCGGTCTCGACGGCACGGGCACCGCGACGTGGTCGCCCACGACGGCGACCCTGGTCTCCGGCGAACACGACGCCGTCCTCGTCGACGCCCTGATGACGGCGGACGAGGCCGACGCCCTGGTCGAGTGGATCCGAGGCAGCGGGAAACGGCTCCGGACCGTCGTGGTCACCCAGGGCCAGGCAGACCACTTCTTCGGCCTCGGTCGCGTCCTGCGGGCGTTCCCCGACGCGGTCGCGACGGCCGTCGCCGACGTCGCCACGCGTGCGCTCGACCAGACGGCGCCCGCACACCGTTCCCGGTGGGAGTCGTTGTTCCCCGGACGGCTCCCCGGATCCCTCACCGCTCCGACCCCCGACCCGGCCGGGGTCGTCGACCTCGAGGGCCATGCACTGCAGCTGTTCGACGTGGGACGGATCGGCGACCGGCCGACGAGCCTGGTGTCGGTCCGGCACCTCGACGCGGTGATCGGCGGCGACCTCGTCTACAACCGCGTGCACCCGTGGCTCGTCGGCACGGACGCGGATTCCCGACGGAGCTGGGCACGGGCACTCGACCTCGTCGAGGCGCTGCGTCCGGCATGGGTGATCGCGAGTCACCGGCACCCGGCTTCCCGTTCCGACGCCGCTCGACCGCAGGTCGCCGCGCTCCGCAGGTACCTCGGCGACGTCGAGACGGTGCTCGCGGACCACGGTGATGCCGGTGGGTTCGTCGGTGAGATGCTCCGGCGGTGGCCGCGGTTCGGCAACCGATCGACGCTGGAGGCCTCCGCGGTGGCCCTGTACACGATGGGCCCCCCGCCATCGGAGGCCGAGTTGCCGGACCTGCTCCCGCGTCGTCCGCAGGACGAGGCGGACGAGCCGACGGACCTCGTCTGAGACGCGACTCAGGTTACGCTGTCCCCGACCGGGAGGAGCGTCGTGGGCGACACGGACCTCGCAGCGCGGCTCCGGACACTCCGGCTCGCAGCCGGCATGACGCTCGAGACCCTCGCGGAACGATCGGGCGTGAGCGTCCGGGGCATCAGCGACATCGAGCGCGGCCGCAGTCGCCACCCGCAGCCCCGCACGATCGAGGCGCTGGTCTCCGGACTCGGGCTCGACGACGCGGCACGCCGATGGCTCCGGGCGCCGCTGGTGGGCGCGGGGCCGGACACCGGACGCACCGATTTCCGCCCGCCGCGCGTGGCGGACTTCACCGGGCGCTCGGGTGAACTCGACCGGCTCGTCGCGGACCTCGACCGGCCGTCGGGCCCGCCGGTCGTCGTCGTCTCCGGACCACCCGGCATCGGGAAGACCGCGCTCGTGACGGAGGCGATCGGACGAGCGTCCGCCGCCGAGCGCCGCGTGTTCGTGGACCTCGCCGGACACGGCCGACCGGCGACGACCGCGTTGGAGGTGCTCCAACGCGTCCTCCGACAGTGCGACCCGGACGATCCGCCCGGCACGTTGGCGGCAGCGAGGGCGCGGTGGTCGGAGCTGTGCTCGGCTGAACGGGTGCTGGTGCACCTCGACAACGTCTCAGGCGAGGACCAGGTCCGACCCGTGCTCGTCGAAGGACGGTCGACCGTCGTCGCGACCTCGCGTCGGACGCTCGCGGGTCTCGACGCGGACCGGATCGTCCTCGACGTGCTCGGACCGGAGGACGGTCGTCGCCTGCTCGAACGCATCGTGCCGGCCGAGCAGCGCGATCCTGCTGCGGTCGACGAGCTCATCGCGCTGTGCGACGGATTCCCCCTCGCGCTCCGCGTCGCCGCCAACCGCATCGCGAGCCGTCCGGCCACGAGCGTGGCGGACCTCGTCGCCCGCATGCGGTCGACCGATCGCCGACTCACGCTGCTCGTGGCCGGCGATGTCTCGGTCGCGGCGGCGATCGCGGTTTCCTACGACGACCTCGACCCGGCGACGGCCGCCGTGTTCCGGGCGACCGCGGCACTCGACGGCGTCACGTTCGGCGCCGACGTCGTCGCGGCGGCGGTCGGCGCGAGCCCAGACGAGACGGAGGCCCGACTCGAGGGACTGGTCGACCTCGGCCTGGTCGAACCCCGGGGCACGCGGTACCGCGTGCACGACATCATCCGGCTGTTCGCGCTCGAGCGGCTCCGCGAAGACGCCCGGACCGAGGCAGCTGCACGCGAGCGGCTCACCCGGTGGTTGCTCGACCGGCTCCTCGCGGCCGGGTCCGCGTTCGTGGTGCCCGGCCGTGCCCCCGTCGCACAACCGGACGCCGATCAGGACATCGCCCGCGACTGGATCATCGGAGAGGTCGACCACTGGTGGCCGGCCTTCCGTCGGGCCGCCGCGCTCGGGTGGCACGAGATCGTGGTCGCACTCACGACCGTGCTGCAGTGGTTCGGGAACCTCTGGCCGGACTGGGGACGGTGGTACGAGCTCGACCTCGTGGCACAGCGAGCAGCGGACGAGCTCGCGGACGATGCCGCGCGTTCACGAGTGGCGGGACATCTCGCCTGGGCCGCGCACGTCGAACGAGCCGACCACGGACTGGCCACGCAGCACGCGGACGAGGCGCTCGCCGCGGCGGAACGTACCGGTGCCGTCGATCTGATCGCATGGGGGCACTACCACGTCGCCTGGAGCGCACTCGACCGCGGGGATCCGGTCACCGCCGAAGTACACGCACTCGCTGCGGTCGCGGGGTTCGAGAGCGAGGACGACCCGGTCTTCCTGCACCAGGCGCGGGGCATGTTGGGCCTCGCCCTGCAGGCACAGGGTCGGTACGACGAAGCGGTCGCCGCGCTCCGAGCGGCGGTCGACGGCATCGTGGAGGGGCTCGACCCCGTCGACGAACGCGTTCGGTACGCGCAGGCGCTGGCCCGCGCGGCGCTCGCCACCACGCTCCTCGAGTCCGGTGCGCCGAGCGAAGCGCTCGACGTCCTCGACGCCGGGCTCCGGACGCTGCCGGACGACACCGGGACGTCCATCGGGCTGCTGCTCCGTTCGCGGGCGGCGGTGCTGGTGGAGCTCGGACGACCCACCGAGGCGCTGGCCGACGTGGACCGCGCGCTCCGTGCCTTGCCGGCACGCGTTCGTCCCGCCCGCCTGGACGCCCTGCAACGGGAGTTGGCGGCGCTCCGCGACTCGCTCACCGGCCCGAGCGGCTGAGGGCCCGCGGGACGAGGGCGTCGCCCGGCGGTCAGACCTCGACGGCGCGTCGTCCAGGAGCGGTCGTGACCTCGTCTCGCAGCGCCGCCAGCGCCCGCGCACCGTCCGTGCCGTCCGCCGCGTGGAAGGCGGTGAGCACGTACCGCTGCGGGCCCGGGACCTCGAGCGTCTGGCACGTGAGGGTCACCCGGCCGTGGCCGTGCACGTCCTGGTCGATCGAGCCGTTGAGGTACGGGCGGGCGTCGTGCCGTGCCCAGAGCCGCCGGAAATCCGGGTCCCGGACGGACAGGGTGCCGATGATCTCCTGCAGCCGCCGATCGCGGGGATCGCTCCCGTACCGCAGCGTCGCCGCGGTCCGGGCGGCGGCCTCCGGCCAGTCCTCCATCACCGCGCGGCCGAACGGCGAGAACACCGCCAGCGGCAGGTTCACCCCGGGTGTCAGCCCGCCGCCCGTCATCGCCCGTGCCAGCGGGTTCACGACCAGGACGTCCTGGTTGCCGTCCATGATGTACGCCGGCGTCCCGGTCCACTGGTCGAGGAGGCCGCTCAGCGTGTCCATGACGCGAGCCGGCGTCGTGTGGTCGTCGGAACGAGCCTCGCCGGTCTGGATCCGGACGAGGCGGTCCATGTGGTCCACCGCGTCCTGGTCCAGGCGGAGCGCACGGCCGAGGGCGTGCAGCACCTGGTCCGACGGTTGGCGGTCGCGGCCCTGCTCGAGTCGGAGGTAGTACTCCTGACTGATCCCGGCGCGGCGGGCCACCTCGTCCCGTCGCAGCCCGACGACCCGCCTCGGCGTCGACGACACGATGCCGACGTCCTGCGGCTGCACGAGTGCTCGTCGTGCGCGGAGGTACTCACCCAGAGGCGTGATCGCAGTCGGCATGGCATCGCTCCCGCTCGTCCTCGCTGCACCGTCGTGAACGGTGCTGCATGATGTCGGGTACCAGCCCACCAGGCACCCGGCGTCGGCACCATGCAGAACGCAGGCAGGAATCGAGGAGCACGTGCAGGAACGACCCGACGGCGAGCTCCTCCGGCGGCTGCGCACCACGGCGGGCCGGACGCTGGCCGACCTCGCCGACGCCGCCCACGTCGGCGTGCGGACCCTCAGCGACATCGAGCGAGGGGTCGCGCGGCGCCCGCAGCGCGCGACGATCGAGGCGATCGCGGCGGCACTCGGCGTGACGTCGGCAGAACGGGACGCGCTGCTGTCGATCGGTCGGGCCCGTCCGTCGACGCCGGCGAGCGCCCCGGACCTCGTCGGCGACTTCACCGGACGCGACCGCGAACTCGGCAGGGTGCTCGACCGCCTCCGGGGCGCACACACGGGAGCGGTGATCGTGTCCGGCGGCCCCGGTGTCGGCAAGAGCACCTTCGCTGCCGAGGCGCTCCGCGTCCGCGGTGTCCCGTGGATCCACGTCGACCTCGGTGGGCAGACAGCCGCCCCGCTGTCGGCGCTCGACGTCCTCCGCCGTCTCGTCTCCCTCGCCACCGACGGCGCGGAAGAGGCACCGGCGGTCTTCGACGCGGCGGCAGCACGGTGGCGCGAACTCAGCGCCGACCACCGGCACGCGGTCCTGCTCGACGATGCCGGCAGCGAGGCGCAGGTGCGTCCGGTGGTCGACGCGGCGGGACCGGGGGTGCCGGTGGTCGTGACGAGCCGGAGTCCGCTGGCCGGACTCGACGCCGGACTCCGCCTCCAGGTCGAGCCGATGCCGCTCGCCGATGGCCTCGCGTTGCTCGAGCGGATCGTGCCCGACGCGGCGAGCGAGCCGGCCCTGGCGGCGGTGGCCGAGCACTGCGCGGGGATCCCGCTGGCGCTGCGGATCGCCGGGAGCCGCATCGCGGCACGGACGGACGACGTCGACGGCTTCCTCGGTGCCATGCGCGCCGAGGAGCAACGGCTCGGCGCCCTCCGGCACGGTGACCGCTCGGTCGAGGCCGCGTTCGCCGTCTCCTACGAGCGGCTCCCGTCCGTCACGGCGCAGGTGTTCCGCTCGCTCGCGGTGATCGACGGGACGAGCTTCGATGCACGGACCGGCGGCGCTCCCCTCGGACTCGACGACGTGACCGCCGAGGACGCCCTCGAGGAGTTGGTGGACCTCGGTCTCGTCGAGCCACGCGGTGGGAACCGGTACCACGTGCATGACCTGCTCCGGGCGTTCGGCGCCGATCGGATCGACGCCGAGGACGGTCCCGGCGCGTCCCGTGCGCTGCGGGAGCGACTGCACCGGTCGGTCCTCTCGTCCCTCGATCGAGCGGCACGGCGGTTCGCTCCCGAGTCCGCCCGCCGTGACCAGGCCGATCCGGAGTTCGCCGACCCGGCAGCGGCGAAGCGGTGGATCACCGGTGAGGTCGACCACTGGTGGGCGGCGTTCCGCGCCGCGGTGTCGGACGGGCTGCACGGCGACGTGATCCGGACCGCGGCCGGTCTCGAGTGGTTCTCCAACCTGTGGCCGGCATGGGGGCACTGGTACGAGCTGTTCGGCGACGCGGTCGACGCCGCGCACGCGGCCGACGACCGAGCGTCGGCAGCGCGGCTCCTCGGTCTGCAGACGTGGGCTGCCCTCATGGAGCGCGGCGACCGGACCGGTGCGCTCGAGCTCGCCACGAGGGGTCTGGCGGACGCCCGTGCGGCAGACGACGACGCCGTGTCCGCGAGCGCCGAGTACCACGTTGCGTGGGCACACCTGGCGCTCCGACAGCCGGAGCTCGCGCTGCCGCACATCGACGCCGCGATCGACGGGAACACGAGGACCGGGGACGACGCCGCGCTCGTCCAGTGTCGCTCGATGGCGGGCGCAGCACTCCACCTGCTCGGCCGGCACGCCGAGGCGATCGCGTCCTTCCGAGCGGTCCTCCGCGACCTCGAGCGGGTCGGGGAGGGCGACCCAGGGGCGGTGTTCACCCGGGTGGTCGCGCTGGAGGAGATCGCGAAGTCGGCCAACGCGCTGGGGCGATGGGACGACGCCCGGGACGCGGCGGACGCGGGGTTCGGTGCGGCGTCGGCGCTGTCGTGGGACACGGGTGCTGCTCGCGCGCTCCGACAGCGTGCCGAGGCGCTGCTCGGTTCCGGGGAGGCCGATGGAGCCCGACGCGACGCCGAGCGGGGGATCGCCCTGGTCGACGCCGATCGGGCGGACGCCCAGGCGGGTGCGGTGCTCGGCGAGCTCCGCGCGCTGCTCGAGCGGATCGACGGCCGCGCGCCCTGAGCGGAGCCTGTCCCCGGCAGAGACAGGCGCACGGCCTTCCTCGCTGGCTAGCCTGCGACGGTGCAGCGAGACCCTGATGACCGACCCATCGTGCGCGCCCGCGACGTCGAGCACGCCTATCCCGGTCGCGCGGCCGAGCCGGTCCTGCGCGGGGTGTCGCTCGACGTCCAGCGCGGCGAGATGCTGGCGGTCGTCGGCCCGAGCGGCTCCGGCAAGAGCACGCTGCTCGCGTGCCTGTCGGGTCTGGAACGCCCGCTCCGGGGCACCGTGGAGATCGACGGCACCGACATCGGCCCGCTCTCGCGGCAGCGGTCGGCCCGGTTCCGACGCGGTCGGGTCGGCTTCGTCTTCCAGTCGTACAACCTGCTCCCGGCACTCACCGCCCGGGAGAACGTGGCGCTGCCGGCACGCCTGGCGAAACGCCCCGCTGATCGCCGGACGGTCGACGCCGCCCTGGACGCCGTCGGCATGCTCGACTCCGCACACCGGTACCCGGATTCGATGTCCGGCGGACAGCAGCAGCGCGTGGCGATCGCCCGGACGCTCGTCGCACGGCCGCAGGTGGTGTTCGCCGACGAACCGACCGGGGCGCTCGACACGGTGGCCGGCGGCGCGGTGCTCGACCTGCTGCGGCACACCGCCTCGGGGCAGCGTTCGGTCGTCATGGTGACGCACGACCTCGCGGCCGCGGCGCGGGCCGACCGCGCGATCGTCCTGCGGGACGGCGTCGTCCACGCGGAGCTGGTCGCACCGGACGTCGACGCGCTCTTCGACTCGATCGAGCGTGCGTCGGTACGCGCATGATCCTCGTCCGCCTGGCGACAGCCGATCTCCGCACGTCGTGGCGCGTCTGGGCCGGCCTGTGCGCGGTGTCCGCGGTCGCCGCACTGGCCGGCAGCGTCCCCGGTGTGCTCGTGGTCGGCGGCCTGCGGACACCCGGGGTCCGGGGGCTGGCGCTGCTGTCGATCGCGGGCACGACCGCCGCGTTCGGGCTCATCGCGATCCTCGTGGTGGTGTCCGCCGTGGTGCGGCTCACCGCGGGGCTCCTGGAGCGGACGTACGCCCTCTGGCAGCTGGCCGGCGTCACTCCTCGAGGGGTCCGTGTGACCGTGCTCGTCCAGACCGCACTCGTCGCCGTGCTCGGCGCCGTGGTCGGAGCGGCCGCGGCTGGCGTCGTCGTCCCGGCCGCCGTCGACGCCGCCCTGGCCGGAGCCTCCGGACTCGACGGGGTCCGGGTGGCCGCTTCCTGGGCCGAGGCCGTCGTCGTCGTCGGGGTGACGGTCACCGCCGCGGTCGTCGCCGGGCTCTCGGGGAGCCGCCGCGCCGCCACGACCCCGCCGCTGCTCGGTGTCGGACCGGGTGTGCGCGGACGTCGACCGCCGATCCTCCGTGCCTTGGTCGCGGCACTGCTGACGGCGCTCGCGGCGAGCATGCTCGCCGGACTCCCGGCGTCCGTACCGGACGGCGCGGCGTCGGCACTCCTCATCGGTCCGGTGCTGGTCGCGGCGGTCGCCGTCCTCGGCAGGTCGGTCGGTGCACCCGTCGTCCGGCTCTGGACGGCGGCGGTGCCGGCGAGCGCGTCGGTGTCCTTCGCTCTCGCGCGCGCAGCTGTCCGGCGGGCTGCGGCTCGGAGCGACACGACGCTCGCGGCGCTCCTGGTGGCCGTGGCCCTGCCCACGGCGCTCGTCGGGGGTCAGCGGACGGCGGCGACAGCGATCGGAGACGACGCGACCAGGAGCGGCTCAGCGGTGACGACCGTCCTCGTCCTCAGCGGCCCGGTCCTGCTCGCCGCCGTCGGGGCCGCGGCGACGGCGGCGATGGCGGCTCGGGACCGCGCGCAGGAGCGCGAGCAGCTCCTGGCCGTCGGCGCGACCCCGGCCCTGCCGGTGGCCGTCGCGGCACTCGAGGGTGTCGTCCTCGGGGTGAGCGGCACGCTCATCGCCGCGGCCACCGTGGGCGTCTCCGTCATCGCGGAGTGGGCGGTGCTCGTCGGGCGGTACCCGTCGACCAGGCCGATCGTCCCCGTCGCGGTCCTGGTGGCGATCGGCGCGCTGTGCACGGCTCTCGTCGTGCTGTCGTCCCTCCTGCCGGCCGTGCCGGGGCGGACACGGAGGAGGACCTCGCCGGGCGACTGACGGCAACGTATGCTCACACCGTGCCCGAACGCGCCTCGCAACTGGTCGGCCGCGACGCCGAACTCCTCGTCCTGGCCGGTGCCCTGGACCACGCCCGGCGGGGGCACGGTACCGCGGTCCTGGTCGACGGCGATCCCGGCATCGGCAAGAGCGCCTTGCTCGAGACCGTCGCCGCGGACGCCACCGCGGACGTCCGGTTCGTCCTCCGTGCCCGTGGGGTGCGCAGCGGGACCGAGATCCCGTTCGGCGGCCTGCACGAACTGCTCCACCCACTCCTGCCCTTCGCGGCTGCCCTCCCCGATCGTCAGGCTTCGGCCCTCGACGTCGCCTTCGGCCGTCGTGACGGACCGGCCCCCGACCGGCTCCTGCTCGGCATCGCCGTGCTCGGGCTGCTCGAGGAGGCGAGCAGCCACGGGACCGTGGTGGCACTCGTCGACGATCTGCACTGGACGGACCGGACCTCGCTCGAGGCGCTCGTCTTCGTCGCATCGCGGGTCCGCGGACTCCCCGTCCTCCTCGTCGCGACGACCCGGAGCGGTACCCCTGTCGGTGACCACGAGGACGCGTTCCCGACCGTGCTCCACGTCGGTCCGCTCGACGACGCCGCGGCGGACCGGCTGCTCACCGACGTCGCGGACCACCTGCCGACCGGGGAACGGGCACGGGTGCGTCGGGAGTCGTACGGCAACCCGCTCGCCCTGCTCGAGTTCTCCGCGCCCGTCGCCGGCACCGCGCGCGGACCACTGTCCGAACGCATGTCCGCCCGACTCGAGCGGACGTTCCTCGCCGGTGTCCTGCTGCTCCCGGAGACGACCCAGCGGGCGTTGCTCGTCGCGGTCGCCGGAGAGGACGCCACCGCTCGGGAGCTCGAGCAGGCACTCGTGGGGGTCGGACTCGGCGCGGGCGAGTTGGCGACCCTCGAGCGCGAGGGTCTGCTGCGGCGTGACGGCGACCGGTTCGTGCCACGGCACCCGCTGGTGGGGTCGGCGCACTACGACGCCGCCGATCCGATCCGTCGGCGCGAGGTCCACCACGCCCTGGCACTGGCGGTCCGTTCGCCCAGTCGCCGTGCGATCCACCGGGCCGAGGCGACGACCGGCCTCGACGAGGCGGTCGCCGCCGAACTCGACGCCGTGGCGAGTGCTGCGCTCCGGCAAGGCGCCCCCGCCGAGGCGGCATCGGCGTGGCGGCGAGCCGCCGACCTCTCGCCCGACCCGACCCAGCAGGCGAACCGGTTGGTGGAGGCCGCCGAGGCAGCCCGACGCGCCGGCGCCTCGGGTGAGGCGTCCGCCTTGCTCGAACGTGCCAAGCCGCTCACCGATCTGTCGGACGGCCGCGCACAGCACCGGTTCGCGCGCGCGGAGTGGATGCTGAGCATGACCGCGGACCACCGCGGTCGGACGGCCGAGGAGCTCGTGGCGTTCGCGACGACCCGGGCAGATCCGACCGAGCGTGCCGAGGTCCTGCTGTGGGCGGCGGCGAAGTGCTACATCCACCAGGAGGCGGACGCCGTCCGAGCGCTCGTGGCCGACACGGTGGAGGACGTCGACCACGCTCCGGGCGGACGCGGGGACGCCGACGACGCGGTGCTCGCCGAGGTGGCACTCGCCCTCGTCCGTCCCGGGCAGCGTCTCGACGAGCGCACCGTGGACCGGTTCCTCGCCCGTGCACAGGCGACCGACGGCGTCATCGTGAACTGCCTGGCGTTCGCCGCCGAGGAGTCCGGCGACATGGCCACGTCGGACCGGTGCTGGACCGCTGGCGTCCGGCTGTTCCACGACGCGGCACGCACGAGCGACGAGACCACCGCTCTGTGTGGACGTGCCTCACCCCGCGTCACGGCGGGCCACCTCACCGACGGACTCGCCGACGCCGATCGCGCGGAGCGTCTCAGCCGCGAGCTCGACCTCCCGGTGGTCGCCGGGATGGCGCTCTCCGAGGCGGCGCGGGCCCTCGTGCGCGCCGGGGACACGGCCACGGCCCGGACACGACTCGCGGCCCTGGACGAGATCCCGGTGGCCGGCGCCTTCGCGCGCATCGTCGCGACCGCCGCGTGGGCGGCAGCACTCATCGCCGTCGACGAGGGACGCCACGAGGACGCCGTGGCACACCATGTGCGCACGCGGGCGAACGGCGCGGTGGCGCTGTGGGCGGGCGCCGACGTGGTCGAGTCGGCGGTCCGCGCGGGCGACACCGACTCGGTCCGCGCCTGGCTGACGGACGCCGCCGCGGCGGCCGCCACGACCGGCTCGCCGCACCTCGCGCTGCTCGTCGAGCGGACGCGCGGTCTCCTGGCACCGGACGATGAGACGGCCCTCGGGCACCTCGCCGCGGCGGTCGACCTCGGTTCGGCGATCGACACACCGTTCGACCTCGCGGTCGCGCGACTGCACCTGGGTGAACGGCTGCGGCGCGTCCGCCGGATCGTCGATGCACGTCAGCACCTGTCCGAGGCGGCCCGGCTGTTCGACCGCATCGGCGCCCGCAACTGGGCCGCGCGCGCCGCGTCCGAACTCCGGGCGACCGGTGGACAGTCGACGGACCGGACGTCGACGGACCGGGCGCCGGCTCGACTCCTCACCGCGCAGGAGCTCCTCGTGTCGCGCATGGCGGCGACCGGGCGCACCAACAAGGAGATCGCGGACGAGGTCTACCTCTCGCACCGGACGGTCGCGGCGCACCTGTCCCGGGCGTTCACGAAGCTCGGCATCAGCAGACGGTCCCAGCTGGCCGGTGCGCTGCGGCCCTCGGACCGTTCCGACTGAGGGCGCGAGCAGACGGTCACGCCACGCGTCCGACCTCGCTGGCGGCCGAGTGAGCGCCGAGACCGCGGCGCATCGCGGTGAACCGCTGCAACGCCAGGGCCGCCGCCGTCCCCGGTTCGGCGGTCAGGGTCATCACCGACCGCCCGCTGCCGCCCGGAACGGCCAGCGAGTGGCACGTGAGCTCGACCGGTTCGGCGGTGCCGAGTCGGATCCGAGCGACCCACGTGACCTGCTGCTCGACGTCGTGCCGGGCCCACAGCTCTCGGAAGGTCGCGTCCCGGATCGCCAGGGTCCCGACGACCTCGCGGTGACGGGCGTTCCTCGGATCACCGTGGAACCGCAGGTTGGCGACCGCCCGTCGGGCGTCGTCCTCCCAGTCGATGACCTCGGCGCGCGCGCGGTCGGTGAACAGGTGGAACAGGAAGTTCGTCCCTGGCAGCAGCCGCGGCCTGATCGCCCGGGCCAACGTGTTCGATGCCAGGACGTCCTGCTCGGCGCTCATGAGCATCGCGGGCACGCCGGACAGCCCGTCGACGAGCTCGAGCAGTGCGGGCTCGACCGGTGCGGGCGGTCCCGCCCCGTCGTCGGTGGTGCTCCCGGTCGGGCCGCCCTCGTCGAGTCGGGCGAGCCGGTGCATGTGCTCGAGCGCGACGTCGTCGAGGCGCAGGGCCCGCACGATCGCGCCGAGCACCTGGTGCGAGGGCCTCCGGTCCCGGCCCTGCTCGAGCCGGAGGTAGTACTCCTGGCTGATCCCGGCCAGTCCCGCCACCTCGCTGCGGCGGAGTCCCGGCACCCGCCGGGCCCGTGAGGAGTCGATGCCAACGTCGGCCGGTCGGACGAGGGCCCGGCGTGCGCGGAGGTACTCGCCGAGGAAGGAGGTCTGAGCGGGCATCGTGTCTCCCGGGTCGTGGCGAGCGTTCCCGGGACGTCCGGCAACCGTGCTCCACGTTGCCGCTGGTCGTCCCCTCCGGGCATCGGTCGAATGACCACATGTCGGCGGCTCGACCGGATCGCGCCGATGGTGTCCCCGCCGGGGACACGATGCCGTCGACGACCGGGCCGTACGCTCCGTCCGTGAGCACGGACGACGGGGTCGACCACCCACGAGCACTGCTCGGCAGGCTCGTGCTGCCGTGGCGGACGGTCCCCGCGGTCGTCTACGACCGACACCTGACCGTCCGGGTGGCGAACGCGTTGGCCGGGGCCGTGCACCCGACGTTCCGGTCCGGTGCGAACCTCGCGCGGGCGACGTTCCTGCGGCCTGAGGGCGACGAGGCCTTCCGCGCGTCGTCGGAGACGGCGGAGGCGGTGCCGCTCGGCGCCCGCGTCGTCGCGGAGCTGCGGCGCTCCCTCGACGAGCACGAGGAGGACCGCGGGTACGTCGAACTGGTCGGGGAGCTCGCGGCCCGGAGCGAGGCCTTCGCTCGACTCTGGGCTGGGCCGGACGCTGCGGATCCGGACGGGGTCGTCGGTTTCGACAACCCCGTGGTCGGTCACCTGGCCCTCGCCTACCACCGGTTCGCGGTGCCCGGCCCGGACGGCGACACGCTGCTGCTGTGGCGTGGTGCGGACGAGCCGTCCGCCCGCCGCCTCTCGAGCCTCGCCGACAGCCTCGCCGACTGACAGCCTCGCCGACTGACAGTCCCCGCCGCGGCCACCCCACCCGGCCCGGCTGACCGGTCCCGTCCGGCCGGCCGGACCCGGCCCACCGCACACGCCTCAGCGCGCGACGACGACCTTTCCGATCGCGGTCCCGCCCGCCACCTGACGGTGCGCCTCGCGGAGGCCGGCCGGGTCGAGCCCCCGGACGACCGACGTCGCGGTGGTCCGCACGCGACCCGCGTCCACGAGGTCCGCCAGCGCATCGAGGAGCAGGCCCTGCTCGCCCATGTCCGGCGTCCCGAACGCCGATCGGGTGAACATGAGCTCCCAGTGCCAGGCGATCGACTTCCGCTTGAGCGGGTAGAGGTCGAGTCCGCGCGGGTCGTCGATCGCGGTGATCTGGCCGAACGGGCGGACCAGATCGGCGAAGGCGGTGACGTTGCCCGCCGAGTGCGCGGTGAAGACGTAGTCGACCCCGTCCGGCGCGACCGCCCGCACGCCGCCGACGAGGTCGTGGTGGTCCACGACGTGGTCGGCTCCCATCGACGACACCCAGTCGCGGCTCTCGGAGCGGCCGGCGGTCCCGAGCACCGTGAGGCCGGTGCGCGCCTTCGCGAGCTGGACGAGCACCGACCCGACACCGCCGGGTGCTCCGACGACGAGCAGGGTGCCGGTACTCGACTCCGTCAGGCGGAACCGGTCGAACAGCGTCTCCCAGGCGGTGATCCCCGTGAGCGGGAGCGCCGCGGCCTCGGCGTGGTCCAGCGTCGCGGGGCGGCGACCGACGAGGCGTTCGTCGACGAGGTGCAGCTCGGCGTTCGTCCCCGGGCGGTCGAGGGTGCCGGCGTACCACACGGCGTCACCGACGGAGAACCGGGTGACCTCCGAGCCGACCGCCTCGACGACGCCGGAGGCGTCCCAGCCCAGTTGCTTCGTCCCGGACCGCAGGCCCTGCCGGGTCTTCGTGTCCACCGGGTTCACCGACACCGCCTCGACCCGGACGAGCAGGTCGCGCGGGCGGATCGGGTGGAGGGGGACGTCGCGGACGACGAACGCGTCCTCGTCGCGGACCGAGCGTCCGCCCTGGGCGAGGAACGCACGGGTCGTGGTCGGGACGTCCCGTCCGGTTCGGTGTGTGGCGGTGTCGGTCATGGCGGTCCTCCGTGCGGGTCGCGTCGGCGGGTGACCGACCGGAGGCGCGGATCGCCTCGTGCTGGCACGGTACGTCCGCACGTGGCCGGTCGGCGTGGCTCCGTCGGGGACACACTCGCGCCGCCTGTCCCTGCGAGGGGATGGTCCTCGGGGGGACACGTGCGGAGCACCCCACCGGCCGTAGCGTCCTCGGTGTCGCGACGACGTGACCCCGACCGAGGAGACCTGCGATGACGATCTCGTTCCCGCCCCTTCCCGCCGTGCTGCACGTGGGAGCGGGAGCCGCCACCCCTGCCGTGCAGACCCTGCTCCTGCCCGTGCCGACGCCCGCGACCGAACGGCCGGGAGTCCGGCGGTGAACCCGCTGCGGGCGGTCCTGCACGTGCTCAGGGCGGACCCGGACCAGTGGCGTCGACGCGGACTCCGGTCCCCGCGCGAGATCGCCGTGCTGGTGGCGGAGCGGTCGCTCCCCGACGATCCGTCGTACCGGGACTTCTTCGTCCCGTCCCCGTGACCCGGGCGCACGGCGGACGGCCCGGCCCCGAGGGGCCGGGCCGTCCGACGTACCGGGCGTCAGGCTGCGCCGTCGAGCACCGCGACGTCCCTCGGGGACAGGACGACCGACGCCGCCGCGACGTTCTCCTCGAGGTGGTCCACGCTGGACGTCCCGGGGATCGGCAGCACGTTCGGAGCGTGCTGCAGCAACCACGCGAGGGCCACCTGCGACGGTGAGGCGCCGGCCCGTGCCGCCATCGCCCCGAGTGCTCCGGCGCCGCGCGTGAGGCCGCCGGTCGCCAACGGGAACCACGGGATGAAGCCGATGCCGAGTTCCGCGGTGACCCGGACCAGGTCCTCGGAGGAACGCTCGACCAGGTTGTACAGGTTCTGCACCGTGGCGATCGGCAGGATCCGCTGCGCGGCGAGGAGCTCCGGGACGCTCACCTCGCTGAGGCCGACGTGCCGGATGAGTCCCTCGGCGCGGAGTGCCGCGAGGGTCCCGAGCTGCTCGTCGAGCGGCACCCGCTGGTCGATGCGGTGCAACTGGTACAGGTCGATCCGCTCGAGTCGCAGTCGACGGAGGCTGCCCTGCACGGCGGCTCGCAGGTGCTCCGGGCGACCGTCGACGACCCATTCGCCCCGTGGTCCCCGGACGAACCCGCCCTTCGTCGCGATGACGACGTCCGATCGGTACGGGGCCAGCGCCTCGCCGATGAGTCCTTCCGCGACCTCGGGGCCGTAGGCGTCCGCGGTGTCGACGAGCGTCACGCCCAGCTCGACGGCGCGCCGGAGCACGGCGCGGGCGCCCTCCGGGTCGCGGGACGGGCCGAAGGCGTTCCGGCCGGCGAGCTGCATCGAGCCGAACCCGAGTCGGGCGACGGGCAGGTCCCCGCCGATCAGGAAGGTACCGGCGGCGGCGGCTGAGACGCCGTGGAGATCGGTGGTGGTGGTCATGGTGGTCCTGTTCGTTTCCGTGGAGTGATCGGGAGGGGGGTCACGCGGTGTGGACTGCCGCGCGCTCCCTGCGGGACCGCGCGGTCAGACCGATCCCGGCGGCGACGGCCGCGATCGCCACGAGCGCGGCGTACGCGGCGCCGACGCCCGCGAGTCCGACGGCGCCGGTGAAGAACCCGGCGACGAGCACCGGGATCCCGTAGGCGGCGTACGCGACGAGGTAGACGGCGGCGAAGAGGCCGCCGCGGGTCGCGTTGTCGGCGAGTGGTCCGAGGATCCGCAGGGAGGAGCCGAACGCGGCGCCCTGGCCCGACCCGCCGACGACGGCGGCCACGACGAGCAGCGGGAGGTCCGCGGAGAGGATCGCCGACCCGGCGCCGATTGCGCCGAGCAGCAGCAGCGCGGCGCCGACCGCGGTCGCGATCCGGGCGGTGGCGCGTGAGAAGAGCATGCCGGCCACCGCGGCGGCCGCCGGTTGCAGCGCGACGACGGCCGCGCTGGCGGTCCCGCCGTCGATGCCGAACACGCCGTCGTCGAGACGTGGGCCGAGTCCGAGGAACAGCCCGGAGAACATCCAGCCGGCGACCGTCAGCGGGGCGAGCACGGCGAACCACGCTCGCGCTGCACCGGGCACCGCGAGCACCGGCCGCAGGGACATGAGTGCGCCGGCGTGCCGGTCGGCGGTCTCGTCGGCCGCGAGGACCGCGGCGATGCCGACGAGCAGGACGACCCCGAGGGTCAGGAAGACGGCGGCGGTGGGGTCCGGGGTGAACTGTGCCGCGATCCCGCCTCCGAACGCCCCGAGCGCGAGCCCGCCGACGGGAGCGGCACTGGTCAGCACGGTCATCGTGCGACGGTGTCGTTCGCTCGACAGCTCGATGATGGCCGCCGTGAACGTACTGGTGGCGGCTCCCGTCGCGATCCCCTGCACGGCCCGCGCGGCGATCACCCACCCGATCGAGTCGGCGAGCAGGAACAGGACGCTCGCGATGAGCATGAGCACGAGCGCCCCGATGAGGACGGGACGACGCCCGATGTGGTCGGACAGCCGTCCGGCCACGAGCAGTGTCCCGAGCAGGGTGACCGCGTACACCGTGAACGCCGTCGTCAGCTGCCAGTCGGGGAAGCCCCACGCCGACTGGTACACGACGAACAGCGGGCTGCCGGCACCCGCTCCGAACGCCACCGCGACGGACGCGACGACGACGCCGATCAGGGCGAGGCGTCGGTACGGGGCCGAGGTGCGGCGGGAGCCACTCGACTCGGACCTGCGGAGCAGCCCCAGCGAGCGGACCGCGATGCTGCCGACGATGCCGGTCGCGACCGCGACGACGACCCAGGCGAGGACGGTCCCCAGGGTGCCCAGGCCGGCGGTGGAGAGCAGTCGCACCGCGTACGTGGCGCTCGCCGCCGTCGTGAACGTCATCGCCCAGAACCCGATCGCGAACCCGCTCCGGACGTACCGGCGCACGAGGAAGGCGTGTGGGAGCAGGAAGGCGACCATGGTGCCCGCGAGGGCGGTGTCGACGACGGAACCCGCGCCTCCCGTCATGGTCCACCAGGCGTTGCCGGCGACCGCCGGCGGCGCGGACAGGATGGCGAGCGTCGGCAGGAGCGGCGGCGGTACGGCGGGGCCGGTGGCGAACCGTGCGATGAGCACCGCGCCCACGAGCAACCAGAACAGCACCCCGGTCGCGAAGTACCCCATCGCCAGGTCGGGGTGTCCGATCACGGCGAGTGACTGCGCACTGAGCAGCGAGCCGGCCACGGTCGGGAGCAGGTAGCCGCCGTGCAGGGAGGCGGCTTCGCGGGGAGACGTGAGGAGATCGGTGACGAACCAGGCGCCGAAGGCGGTCGTGAGCGCCAGCATCGTCCAGACGCCGACGGCACCGGCGACGGGCGCCCAGGTCGCGAGGTGGGCGGCGAGCAGCGAGCCGACGGCGGGGACGAGCGCGGCGAACGGCCCGAGCACGGGGTGTCGGAGGTCGGCGCCGATGGCACGGAGCCCGCCGGGGCGGTGGAGGTACCGGACGATCGTGACGGCCCAGGCGATCGCGGCGGCGGCCCACAGGACCTCGCCGATCGCCGTGGGCGCACCGAGCAGGCTGCCGGCGGCCGTCCAGGTACCGGCGAGTCCGGCGGTGCCGAACGCGATGCCGAAGGTGTTCAGGGGGAGCCGGGGGTGGTGCGTGGCCGTGGTGTTCATCATGCCTCCTGTGGCGGTGCCGCTGTAACCATCCAGAGTGGTTGCGTATTCCGTGGCGCGAGCGGTGACGGACTGGAGGCGCGGTGCGGGCTGGCGCCGCGCCTCCAGTCCGGTGGTGGGTCGCGTCAGCCCTTGATCCAGGCGAGGACGTCCTGCTGCAGGACCGCGCGGTAGTCGCCGTGGATGCCGTGGGGGGCGCCGGGGTAGGTCTTGAGGGTGCCGTCGGCGACGAGCTCGATGGCCTTGCGTGCGGCGTCGTCGATGGGGACGATCTGGTCGTCCTCGCCGTGGTTGATGAGGATCGGCACGGTGAGCGCCCTCAGGTCCTCGCTCTGCTCGGTCTCGGAGAAGGCCTTGACGCAGTCGTACGCGGCGGACAGGTTCACGTTCTGGCCCTGGCGCCAGAAGTCGAGCTTCGCGCCGTACGAGACGTCCCGGCCGTGGTTGGCGCCGAAGAAGCTCTCGGAGAGGTCGAGCCAGAACTGCGACGCGTCCTCGAGGACGCCGGCACGGATGCCGTCGAACACGTCGATCGGGGAGCCCTCGGGGTTGCTGTCGGACTTCACCATGATCGGCGGGATCGCGCCGGCCGTGACGACCTTCGCGACGCGGCCGTTCGCGTACTGCGCGGCGTAGCGGACGACCTCGCCGCCGCCGGTGGAGTGTCCGAAGACGATCACGTCGTGCAGGTCGAGGTGCTCGATGAGCGCGGCGAGGTCCTTCGCGTACTGGTCGATGGTGTGGCCGACGGCGGTCTTCTCGGAACGGCCGTGGCCGCGGCGGTCGTGGGCGATGGTGCGGTAGCCGTTGTCGCTGAAGAACTTCAGTTCCGGCTGCCAGGCGTCGGAGCTGAGCGGCCAGCCGTGCGCGAAGACGATGGGCTGTCCCTCGCCCTGCTCGGTGTAGTACATCTCGATGCCGTCGGGAGTGGTGAACGTGGGCATTGCAGGCTCCTTGCGTCGTGGTCTGGTGCCGGACGAAGGTCGTCGGCGATCGTCACGCTAGGAGCGGTGCGCGCGGCAGGGCGTGTCCCCGTCGGGACCACCCACGGCCTCCGGTGCGACCGCACGGGTGACCCGGGCGGGGACACGCTGCGACGGTGCGCGGTCCCTAGCGTCGGCTGCGTCCACGACGAAGGGAACCAGCCCATGACCGATCTCACCCTCACCCAGGCGCACGCCGCCATCGCCGCCGCCGAGGCGAAGGCCGCCGAACTCGGCGTCCCCTCGACCGTCACCGTCCTGGACCGGGGCGCACGCGTCGTCGCGGTCGCCCGGCAGGACGGCGCACCGCTGGTGTCCGTCGACGCCAGTGCCGCGAAGGCCCGCACCGCGGTGTCGTTCGGTGCCGCGTCCGGCGACCTGGCCGGCGCCGTCCAGCCCGGTGCACCGCTCTACTCGCTCGGGGCGGCCAGCCACGAGCCGCTCACGTTCGTCGCGGGCGGTGTCCCGGTGACCGACGCAGCCGGTTCCGTCATCGGTGCCGTGGGGTCGAGCGGCGGGTCCCCGGACCAGGACCTCGTGATCGCGGAAGCCGCGGTCGCCGCGCTCTGAACCACCGGTGTCCCCGCCCGCGCTGACTGGCCCGGGCGGGGACACGCACGTCCGGGGGCGGCCGATCTACCGTCCCGACATGCACACCGAGATCACCGAGTACACCGCCGACCGATTCTCCATCCCCATGGCGCAGCCCTTCGACGAGGTCGTCGCGGCGTTCGAGCTGGCCGTGCCGCCGCTCGACCAGACGAGCCTGACCGAAGCACTGGCGCGGCACCGCGACTGGGACACGGTCGAGACCTGGACCGAGCAGCACGCACCCCGTGGCTTCATCCGGTACTGGCGGAACGAACCGACCGCGTTGATGGCCATCGCCGGGCACCGGTCGTCGTGTGTCTCGTACCTGGTGGGGAACCACGTCGTCGCGGAACGGATGTACCGGTTCGACCCGCGCGTGATGGGGCTCGCGCCGTTCCGCGTGACCATCTCGCAGCGGCCCGGGGACCCGGTCCTGCTCACCGCCGACGTGCCGAGCGCGTCGTTCGGCTCCTTCGGTGTCGGGCGCATCACCGCCGTGGCCCACGGTCTGGACCGCGAGTTCGCGGAGCTGCTCATCGCACTCGGCGCTCCGGTCCCCGAAGTCCTGGCGGAGCTGTGACGGCGTGCCCGTCGTCAGCGGACCTGCTCGACGACGCTCTCGCCGTGCGGTTCCCCGATCCGGACGACGGGATCCGCGAGGATCCGGGCGAGGGGGATCGACACCAGCCCGGTCGCGGGCGGCGTGTCCGGGGCGGAGGGGTCGCGACGGCGGCTGCGCATGGAGGAAGGCTAGGCACCCGCCGTGCCGGGCCGCGTGGCCGCGCCACGGTCACCCTGGAGCCGGCGCCGTGAGCATCGACGAGACCCTCACCTGGGTCGTCGCGTTCCTCGTCGTGACGGTCGCCGTCAGTGCAGCCGCACGGCGCGTGGGGTGGTCGGCCCCGCTGGCCCTCGTCGTCATCGGGGTCGCCGTGTCCTACGTGCCGGGTGTGCCGCGCGTGGACGTCGAACCGGACTTCGTCCTGTCGGTCCTGCTCCCGCCCCTGCTGTTCGCGGCGGCGCTGCAGACCTCGCTGTCGGACGTCCGTGCCCGGCGGGAATCGCTGTTGCTGCTGTCCGTCGGGCTCGTCGCGTTCACCACGCTGGTCGTCGGCGTCGTGACGTGGGCCGTGGTCCCGACGCTGACGCTGGCGGCGGCGTTCGCCTTCGGTGCCGTCGTGGCGCCGACCGACGCGGTGGCCGTCTCAGCCGTCACCCGGCGCGCACCGCTGCCGAGGCTGCTCGCCTCGGTCCTGGACGGGGAGAGCCTGCTCAACGACGCGACGGCGCTCGTCGCGTTGAACACCGCAGTGGTGGCCATCGTCGCCGTGTTCGACCCGGTCCGCGCCGCGGGCGAGTTCGTCCTCGCGGTGGTCGGCGGCATCGGCATCGGGTTGTCGGTCGCGTTCGTCATGGGCGCCGTCCGGAGGCGGCTCTCCGTCGCGGTGCTCGACACGAGCCTGTCCCTCGTCACGCCCTACGTCGCGTTCCTGCTCGCGCACGGCATCGGTGCATCGGGTCCACTCGCCGTCGTCGTCACCGGACTCTTCCTCGGGTACCGGGCGCCGGTCCTGCAGTCGGCCGAAGCCCGCCTGGCCGAGTCGCTCAACTGGCGCACCGTGCAGTTCCTGCTCGAGAACGCGGTGTTCCTGCTCATCGGACTCAGCCTGCCGGCGATCCTGCGCGGGGCCTTGTCGTCCGGGATCGGGCTGGGTCGCGCGCTGCTCGTGATCAGCGTGGTCCTCGTGACGCTGGTGGCCGCGCGGCTCGGCTGGAGCCTCGCCGTGACGGCGGTCTACCGATGGGGGCCGGCGCGGCTCCGACGCCGGAGCTGGCAGTGGCGCCTGGACCTGCCGGTCACCGTCGCGGGCGTCCGGGGGGTCGTCACCCTCGCCGCGGTGTTCCTGCTGCCCGAGCAGACGCCGCACCGGGCGTTCCTGCAGTTCCTCGCGTTCGTGGTCGTCGTCGCGACGCTCCTGCTCGGGCTCTCGCTGCCGTGGGTGATCCGCCGGGTCGCGCTGCCACCACCGAACCTCGACCAGGAACGGATGGAGACCCAGCTGCTCCTCGCCGAGGCCCGCGCCGAGAGCCTGCAGCTCGTCGACGGCCTCGACGACGGTGCCTACGACGACCGGGCCGTCGAACGCGTGCGGATCGACGCCGCCCTGCTGGGCGAGACGTTCGTCGGGGACGACGGGGTCCGAGCCGACCGTGCGGCCTCCTACGCGGAGCTGCGGATGCGCACGATCGCCGAAGAACGTCGAGCGGTCCTGCGCGCGCGCCGGGAGGGGCGCTACGCGGAGACCGCCGTCCGTGCGGTGCTGACCGTCCTCGACATCGAGGAAGCCGCGGTCCGCGCGACGCTCGCCGGCGACGTGGACTGACGGCCGGCCGGTGTCTGACCGTGTCCGGACCATGTCCCTGACGGGAGCACGCGGCGCTGTCCGCACCGCTCCTAGCGTCGACCTCGCCACCGACCACCCGGGTCGGTCGAACCCAGGGAGTCATCGATGAGCACCACGGAGACCACGGCCGGTCACACCGCCACCACCGTCCCGACCAGCACCGTGACCGCGGCGAACGGCACGACCTACGCCTACCGCCGGTTCGGGAGCAGCACCGACGGCGTCCCACTCGTCTTCCTCATGCACTTCCGCGGCAACCTCGACAACTGGGACCCGGCGCTCATCGACCCGATCGCGGCTCGGCGCGAGGTCGTCCTCGTGGACAACGCCGGCGTCGGCGCGTCGACCGGGACGGTCCCGACCACCGTGGGGCAGATGGCCACCGACCTGCTGGCCTTCACCGACGCCCTCGGCATCCGTCGGTTCGACGTCTTCGGGTTCTCGCTCGGCGGGTTCGTCGCCCAGGACCTGGCCCTCCTCCGACCGTGGGCGGTCCGCAGGCTCGTCCTCGCCGGGACGGGCCCCGCCGGTGCACCGTCGATGCACGGATGGCGGGAGGACATCGAGCGCGAATCACGGCACGACGTCCCCACGGCGGAGAGCCTCCTGTACATCTTCTTCGCGCACACGGACACGAGCCGGGCTCGTGGCGTCGACTTCCTCCGGCGGTTGGGCGCTCGGACCGAGGACCGCGATGCGCCGACCACCCCCGCTGTGCGCGACGCGCAGTACGACGCCGTGCTCGCCTGGGGCGTCCCGGACATCTCGAAGCTCGAGCGCTTGACCGGGATCCGGCAGCCGACGCTGGTGCTCCAGGGGGACGACGACCTGATGATCCGGACGCCCGGGAGCCACACGCTGGCCGGACTCATCCCGGACGCGCGCCTGCACGTGTTCCCCGACGCCGCCCACGCGTCGATCTTCCAGTACCCCGACGAGGCCGCTGCCATCGTCGAGGACTTCCTCACCGCGGCCACCGCCGCCTGACCCGGAGCGATCATGACCACCACCACGACCCTGCTCGACCGCATCCTCGACGCCCACGGCGGCAGCCGCTGGGCCGACGTCTCCACCATCTCGGCGAACCGACACTTCGGAGGCGCCTTCTGGGGCCTCAAGCAGGTTCCGGGGATCGCCGAGGAAGGTCGGTTCACCGTCGACCTCCGCCGCCAGCGCACGTCGCTCGAACACTTCGGCGCCGACGACCTCCGTACGGAGTTCACCGGCGACCACGTCGCGGTCGTCCGCACGACCGCGCACGGCGACGAGGTCGTCGAGGAACTCGCCGATCCGCGATCGTCGTTCCGCGGGCACGTGCTCGAGACGCCGTGGAACCGGCTGCAGCTCGCCTACTTCACCGGCTACGCCATGTGGACGTACAACACCGAGCCGTGGTCGTTCACGTTCCCCGGCGTCCGCGTCGAGGAAGTCGGCCCGTGGACCGAGCCGGACGGAGCCACGTGGGACCGCCTGCGCGTCACCTACCCCGACAGCATCGCGACCCACACCCCCACGCAGACCCTCTACGCCGATGCGGACGGCGTCCTGCGTCGCCGTGACTACGAGGTCGACATCGCCGGTGCCTCGCCGAGCGTCGAGTACATGACCGGCCAGACCTGGGTCGACGGCCTCCTGCTCGCCACCGAGCGCAACATCTTCGTCCGCGACGGAGACGGCCACGCGCTCCCGGAGCCGCTCATCGTCTCCATCGGCATCGACGACGTCGTCGTCGGGTGACCGGGCCCACCATGCGAGTCGTCGTCGCCGGCGCACACGGCAAGGTCGCACGGCTGCTCTCCGCGCAGCTGCGGGCCGGCGGGCACGTGCCCGTCGGCCTCATCCGGAATCCCGACCAGCGCGGGGAGCTCGCACGTGCGGGCGTGATCCCGATCGTGCTGGACCTCGAACACGCCTCGGTCAGCGACGTCGCGGCGGTGCTCACCGGTGCGGACGCCGTCGTCTTCGCAGCGGGCTCCGGGGAGAACAGTCCCAGCAGCCGTTCGCTGGCGATGGACCGGGACGGAGCGATCCTCCTCGCCCAGGCCGCGGTGGTCGCCGGCGTCCGGCGGTTCGTGGTGCTCTCCGGCGCCGGTGCCGACGACTACGAACGCGGCTCCACCGAGCCGTTCCAGGTCTACCTGCGGGCCAAGGCGGACGCGGACGCCGCCGTCCGGACGCTCGACCTCGACTGGGTGATCCTCCGCCCCGACGCGCTGCACGACGGCGCCGGCACGGCACGGTTCTCGGCCGGAGTCCGGGTCGAGCGGCGCGGGATCGCTCGCGAGGACGTCGCAGCGGCGTTGTGCGACGTCGCCGTCGGCCAGGACCCGGGCCGGGTGCAGCTCGAGATCACCACCGGCGACCTGCCGCTCCGTGCCGCGCTCCGTGCCGCGGACGTCGCGGTCGGTTGATGCCCGCACACCCCCGATCGACGGCACGACGACAGGAAGGCCAGACATGACGGAGATCACAGGAGCAGTGGTCGTGGTGACCGGTGCGAACGGCGGCCTGGGACAGGAGTTCGTCCGACAACTGCTCGACCGCGGGGCGGCCACGGTGTACGCCGCAGCACGGACTCCACGCGCTCAGGTCGGCGACCGCGTGGTCCCGATGCGGCTCGACGTGACGGATCCGGCATCGGTGCGGGCCGCCGCGGACGCGGTTCCGGACGCGACGATCGTCGTCAACAACGCCGGAGTGCTGCGCAGCGGATCTCTGGTGGACGGCGACATCGCCACTGTCCGGGAGCAGATGGAGACCAACTTCTTCGGACCGGTGCAGGTCACCAGGGCGTTCGCGCCGGCACTGCGTCGCGCACACGGTGCGGTCGTGAACGTCGCGTCCGCGCTCAGCTGGCTCGCGATCGGCAACGGGTACAGCGCGTCCAAGGCTGCGCTGTGGTCGGCGACGGACTCCATGCGCCTGGACCTCGCCCCCGACGACGTCCAGGTGCTCGGCGCGTACCTGGCGTTCACGGACACGCCGATGACACCGGGGGACATGCCGAAGAACGACCCGGCAGACGTCGTCGCCGCGATCCTGGACGGCGTCGAGGCAGGGGCGCACGAGGTCCTCGCCGACGACCTCACGCGCGCGGCACGGTCATCCCTCGCTGCCCCGGTCCACGAACGCTACGACGCCCTCCGGTGAACGACGGAACGGCCCGCGGGGACCCTGATCGGGTCCGCGCGGGCCGTTCGTCGTCTCACACGTCCAGCGGTTGGAGCGTCCGGAGCGCGATGGGGACCGCCAGGCGCCCCTCGAGAGCCGAGCCGAGGGCCGCGAACGCGGCGCCCGCTGCGTGGCTCTCGAGGGCGGACTGGTCGGCCCAACGCTCGACCATCACGAACCGACCCGTTCGGGCGTCGTGGTGGAGGTCGTACTGTTCGCAGCCGAGATCCTCGGACCGGACCCGCGCGACCGCGGCGAGCAGGGCCTCCTCGACGGCCGGTTCGTTGTACGGCGCGGGTTCGATCTCCGCGATGACGACGATGCTCATGACTTCCTCCTCGGCTCAGGCGACGCGCTGGCCACCGTCGACGTGCACGGTGGTCGCCGTCAGGAACGGGTTGGTGAGCGCGAACACGACCGCGTCCCCGATGTCCGCCGGTGTTCCGACGCGCCGGGCGGGGTTCGTCCGGGCGACCTCGTCGAAGAACGCCGACTTGTCGTCCAGTCCGTCCCAGGACCCGGAGTCCACGATGCCGGGTGAGATCCCGACGACCCGGATCGGGGCGATGTCCACCGCGAGGGCCGGGACGAGCGCGTCCACCGCGCCGTTCGTCGTCGCCATGACGGCGAGCCCTCCCTGCGGCCGGGCGGAGACGTACCCGGAGAAGAGCACGAACGAGCCCCGCGGTGACATGCGCGGCGCGAAGTGCTTGGTCAGCAGGAGCGGGCCGAGGACCTTCGCCCGGAACGCCTCCTCGATGTCGGCTGCCGCCAGGGTCGTGACGGGGCCGTTGGCGTGGTCGGCCGCGACCGTCACGACGTGGTCCACCGGTCCGAGCACGTCGGCAGCGGCGATGATGCTCTCCTCGTCGCCGAGATCGAGGCGGACGGCCGCCGTCCCGCGTCCGACGATCTCGGCGACCTGTTCCGCGGTGTCGAGTCGTCGGCTGGCAGCGACGACCCGCGCGCCGGCACCCGCGGCCGCCTCCGCGATCGCGGTGCCGATGCCTGATCCGGCGCCCACGACGAGGACGGTCGTGCCGTCCAACCCCTGCGTGCTCATCGGATGGCGTCGAGGCCGGCCTGCGCGATGACGGCGTCCTCGTCGGGCGTACCGCCGCCGGAACCGACAGCACCGATGACGGTCCCGGTCGCGTCCGTGATGGGGAGTCCACCGGCGAGGAAGGCGAGGGGCTCGGTGCTCGCTGAGCCGAGCGTGTAGAGCGGGGCGCCGGGCTGGATCGCAGCTGCGAGGTCCCCGGTCGCCGCGCCACCAAAGTACACCGACGTCCGGGCCTTCGCGAAGCTCGAGTCGACGGACACGAGCGGGGCGCCGTCCTGGCGGACCGAGGCGACCATGCGGGCACCGCGATCGAGGACGGTGATCGACGACGGGACGCCGAGTTCGGTGGCCTTGGCGTCCGCGGCGGCGATGATCTCCTGTGCCTGCGCGAGAGTGATGGTCATGCTGGTTCCTTTCGTTGTTCCGTACTCGGTGGTGGGGGACTCGGGGTCAGAGCCCCGGCTCGTCGGTCACGACGACCTTGCCGATCACGCGACCGCTCTCGACGAGGGCGTGTGCCTCCCGCAGGGTCTCGGCCGAGATCGGTCGGAGCACGGTGGTCGCCGTGTGCCGGACCCGGCCGGAGTCGACGAGGTCCGCGACGGTGTCCAGGAGCTCGTGCTGACGATGCATGTCGTTGGCCTGGTGCAGCGAACGGGCGAACATGAACTCCCAGTGCCAGCTCAGTGCCTTCGACTTCAGTGCTACGACGTCGACCTGTTCGGGATCGTCGATCGCGACGATCTCCCCGAAGGGACGCAGCACGCGCTCGTACACGGGGAGCTGTCCTGCCGAGTTCGTGGTCAGGATCCACTCGATCCCGTCCGGCGCGACCTCGAGGACCTGTGCGGCCAGGTCCGCGTGGTGGTCGACGACGTCGTGTGCGCCGAGGTCCCGGACCCAGGACTCGCTCGCCGGACGTGACGCGGTCGCGATGACCCGCACGCCGGGCAGCAGCGTCCGGGCGAGCTGGATGGCCATCGAGCCGACGCCACCAGCGCCGCCGACGACGAGCAGGGTCCCGGTGGCGTCAGCACCGATGCGGAGCTTCTCGAACAGGCTCTCCCAGGCGGTGATCGCGGTGAGGGGAAGCGCTGCGGCCTCGGTGTGCGACAGGGTGCGGGGTCGCCGCCCGACGATGCGCTCGTCCACGACCTGCAGCTCGGCGTTGCTCCCGGGACGGTCGATGGCCCCGGCGTAGAACACGTCGTCGCCCGGAGCGAACAGGGTCACGGCGTCTCCGACGGCGCGGACCGTGCCGGATGCGTCGAAACCGAGCACACGGACGCCGCCGTCGGGTTCGGCACCGCCCCGGAGCTTCACGTCGACCGGGTTGACCGAGACGGCGCGGACCTCGACGAGCAGGTCGTGGGGCCCGGGAACCGGTTCGGGGATGGTCGTCGGCACCAGGCTGCGCGCGCTGGTCACCGGGAGAGCTGCGGTCTGTCCGATCGCTCGGACCTCGTTCGTCGTGGTCATGTCAGCACTCTGCACCCGGTGCTGTGGTTACCCGCAAGGGCCCCTGGTAACCCCACGGTAACCATGGAACACCTGATGGGCGGCGGTACCCATAGGGAATCGACCCCTTGTCGAAGGCCGCGGCGCGCGTTACCGTTCCGGTGTGACCCCCTCGACGAGCCACCCTCTCGAAGCGGCGCACGTGCTCGACGCCTGCGACCGGAACGACGTGTACGCAGCCGCTTGCCCCTGCCGCGAGATGCTCGACCTGCTCGCCAACAAGTGGACGGCGCTCGCGATCGGTGTGCTCGAGGACGGCCCGCAGCGGTTCGGGGAACTCCGGCGCCAGCTGCAGGGTGTGAGCCCGAAGGTCCTCTCGGCGTCCCTGAAGCGCATGGAGGAGGCCGGCCTGGTCGACCGCACCGTGTTCGCCGAGGTCCCGCTGCGGGTCGAGTACGCGCTCACACCGCTCGGTCGCGGTGCTGCCGCGCCGCTCGCGCACCTGCGCGACTGGGTGAACGAGAACGTGACGCGGCACTGAGACTCCTGACGGGCGATGCCATCACCCTGACGGAGCGCGCGCGCTGATGCGTGCCTCTGTCGGGGACACGCTTCGGCGGCCGCACGGCCGCACGGCCGTGCGGTGTCGGCTCAGCGCGCCCCCGGCGCCCCCGCCACCCGCTCGAGGATCCCGTCCAGCGCCGATCGATCCCAGAACGACCCCGCCCGGACCACTCCGTCGATGCGTCCCAGCGCCGTGTGACTCGTCATCGGATCGGCGGCGAGCAGCACCGCATCCGCCCGTGACCCGGGCGCCAGGCGTCCGGTCTCGGTCTCGAGCCCGAGGAACCGCGCCGCGTCGGACGTCGCCGTCCGGAGGATCTGCAGGGGTCCCAGACCGGCGTCGGCGAGGTACCCGAACTCGTCGTGGAGCGCGAAACCCGGGATCACCCCCGCGGCACCGTCGGCATCCGTCCCGGCGAGCATCGGGACGCCCGCACCGGCCATGAGCCCGACGAGGCGCAGTTGCGCTGCCCAGTGCGACTCGAGGGCGTCCCGGGTCTCCGTCGGGAGGCCGGCGAACTTCCGGCCGGACCGGTCCCACGAGCGGAGCTCCCCGGGTGCGATGTAGCGGCGACGGTGGTCGTGTCGGTGCTCCGGCGCGTTCGGGAACTGCTGCGTGTGCAGGCGGACCAGGGTCGGGCACTGCCAGGTCTCGTGCTCGACGAAGAGCGCTGCCAACTCCTGGGCGGCCTCCTCGTCGAACGTGTCGTCGGCGAGGGTGAGCGCGCGGGCGGACGAGTCCGAGGTCCTCGTGGCCGGGTTCACCACGATGCCGCGGATCACGCGACCGATGACGCGGTCCATGCCCGGCAGCCTGACCGTTGGGATCTTCGGCGTGCGAGCCGCTCCGACCGCGGATCGCACCTCGGCCTCGCGGGACGACGTCGCGGCGAACACGGTCGCGCCGGGCCCGAGGTGCTCGATCGCTCGCATGCCGCCTCGGGACGCTTCGCGCGGGTCCACGTCGTTCGGGAGGTGTCCTGCGAGCGGGACACCGAGCCGACCTGCCTCAGCGAGTGCTGCGAGGAACGCATCGCGCCCGACGAGGGCCGCCTTGATGAAGTCGGCACCCTGGGCGTGCTGGTCACGGACGGTCGCGACGGCGGCCTCCGCGGTCGACGCGTTCACCGGGGTGAGGAGGTCCCCCGGCGTGGCGAGGAGTGCCGGAGCGCCGAGCGGTGCGGGCAGTGCACCCGCGGCACGGGCTGCCAGCAGGGCGGGCGAGCCGGACATCTGGCGGAACCCGACCACCCCGTTCGCGAGCATCAGTGCGTAGGCGCCGTCGACGTCGTCCGGGGAGTTGAGCGGGTGGGCGTGCATGTCCGCGAAGCCCGGCACCAGGAACCGGCCGCGTCCGTCGACGACCTGCTGGCCCGCGGCCGTCCCGGTCTGCGACGTGGCGGACACCGACGCGATGGTCGTGCCGGTGAACCGCACGTCCTGCCCGGCCGTGGCGGTCCCGTCGAGCGGGTCGACGACGGTGACGTCGCGGATGACGACGTCGTGGTCGGCGGTGGGTGCGGTGACGTAGCGGCTCATGCGCGGTCTCCGTCCCGGTCGTCGCGATCGTGGCCGTCGAGCCAGTCCTGTTCGGCGGCTTCCACCGCCTCGACGGACCCGGGCCGGTCCGGGCCGGGCAGGTCGTCGGCGATGCGGTGACCGCTCGCCCCGAGGACCGTCGCGAGCCATCGGTACGACGGCCGACGGTCGTCGACCGCGACGGAGGACAGGTCCGGCACGGTGCCGGGAACGGTCGGTGTCACCGTGTCGGATTCGTAGACGCACGTCATCGCGGCCAGCCGCCAGCCGGTGCCGGTCCGGCGTGCGCGGTACAGCAGCCGGACGCGCGAGGCCAGGTCGACCTCGGCGCCGCCCAGTCCGGCGCGGACCTCGATGACCGCCGGTGCGGCGACGATCGCGCGGTCACCGAGGAGGTCGACGACCGGCGGGCTCATCCGGTGTGTGGCGGCCGTCCCACCGGCGGCCATCGCGATCGACCCCGCGACGAAGTCCCGCGCGTTGCCGTCGAACCAGCTGATGCGCACGCGGCCGTCCGGCTCCCACGCGTCACGCATGCGGTCCCACAGCCCGCGGTCCCGCCCCTGGCGTTCGCGCAGCACGAGCTGACTGATGTCGGTGACGTCGTCCACGATCTGCTCCTTCGTCCGGGGGCCGAGCGTAGGACGGCGCGAGAGCGGTTCGGCGTGGGTTTCCACTCAGCGGAAGACGACGTCGGCGGTAGGGTGCAGCGGTGGGCGACACTCGCACGGGGACGGTCGGTCGGGCATTCGCGATCCTGGGGTGCTTCGACGACCGCCACCCGATGCTGACACTGAGCGAACTCGCGCGTCGCTGTGGCCTGCCCGTCAACTCGACGCTCCGGATCGCGCGGAGCCTGGTCGCCGAGGGCGCCCTCGAACGCCGGGCTGACGGCCGGTTCACGATCGGGCTGCGCCTGTACGAACTGTCGTCCCTCGCCCTGCGGGGCGTGGGGCTCCGCCAGGCCTCCCTGCCGTACCTCCAGGACCTGCACGACCTGACGGGACAGCACGCCATGCTCAGCGTCCGTGAGGGGGACGAGGCGGTCCTCGTCGAGCGCGTCTCGCCCAAGCGCGGGACCCGGAGCGTCGACTACCGGGTCGGCGGCCGGATGCCCCTCGCGGCGACCGGCGGCGGACTCGTCCTGCTCGCGTTCGCGCCCGACGAGGTCCAGGAGCGTGCGATCACGACGTTCGACGTGCGGACCTCGGTCGACGAGGTGACGTCGGCGGTCGAGCTCCGCCGGTACCTGTCGGCCGTCCGTCGGACGGGTGCCGCCGTCGGCTCGCAGCGGTCCCCGCGTGCCCTCGTCGCGGCGGGTGCGCCGATCCGGGACGCCTCGGGCGTCGTCGCGGCCCTCTCGATCGTGATGCCGACCGGGCACGCCGAGCCGAGCACCGTCGTGCCCGCGTTGCACGCGTGCGCACGGGCGATCACGCGCGACGCGACGCGCTGACCCGCTCGCGCCGTGCCGTGGTCCGGCACCGCGTCGGACGGGAGGCGCGGTGCCGGCCCGCACCGCGCCTCCCGTCCGATGCCGGGCCCTTCGCCGGCGGCCCCACCGCTGCCATACTGGCGGCATGACGATGGCGCAGCCCGTCATCGGGCGCGAGCGGGAGGGCTCCGCCCTGCGGGACGCCCTCCGCGACGTCCACGACGGCGGCTCCGCGTTCGTCATCGACGGTGAGGCCGGGATCGGCAAGTCGACGCTGGTCGCCGACCTGGTCCGCCACGCGACCGACCTCGGCGTCCGACGGCTCTCGACCGCGGGGACCCTCGCCGAGTCGGCCGAGCCCTACGCCGCGCTCCACCTGCTCCTGTACCCGCTGCGCAGCGGG
>NZ_MJGQ01000046.1:0-1830 GCF_001865095.1 Curtobacterium sp. MCBA15_013
CGGTAGTTTTCTACCACTATGCAGCTCCAGCGCCCGTTCGCCTCCGTGACCACTGCGGTCGACGGTGACGTGCTGATGGTGCTCTCCCGAGCGGCCGGACCGATGACGATCGCGGACATCAGTCGGCTCGTGCCCGATCGCTCGTACGCCGGTGTGCGGAACAGCGCCGACCGGCTGACGGAACAGGGCATCGTCAACGGGTTCCGGACCGGACGGACGAAGGCGTTCGCGCTGAACCCCGACCACCTCGCCGCTGGTGCGGTCCGAGCGCTGGCGGACATGCGGCGCGAGCTCCTCGAGCGGCTCACCGTCGGGTGCGACGGCCTCCCACTCCGGTACGCGGCCGTGTTCGGCTCCGGTGCCCGGGGTGAGATGCGGCCGGACAGTGACCTCGACCTCTGCTTCGTCGTCATCGCCGGGCGTCGTCCCGAGGCGGAGGACGCCGTCCACGCGCTGTGCGAACGCGCGCAGAGGTGGACCGGGAACGTCGTGCGTCCCGTGGTCTTCGACGAGAGCGAGATCGACGCTGCGGATCCGCTCCTCGCGTCCGTCGCCAGGGACGGTGTTCCCATCGCAGGTGATGGTCGTTGGCTGTCCCGGAAGCTCCGTACGCTGGCCGGGTGACACCGCGTACCGGCACCACCGCGCAGGGCGACGAGTCGTTCCGCCGGGGCCGACTCGCGAAGGCCACCGAGTTCCTCGACGCTGCCGACACGCTGCGAGAGCTCGGGGGAGAGTCGGGGGTGCTCACCTCGACGTCGCCGTTCGCGAACGCCTTCGTCGTGCAGTGCGTGCTGAGCGGGATCGCCGCGGCGGACGCGATCTGCGTCGCGAGGACCGGCAGGTACTCGCGGACCGGTGCCCACGACGAGGCCGTTCCGGTGCTCCGAGCCGCGGCCGGGCAGGCGGTCGCGAAGCACCTCGAGGTACTCCTCGCCGTGAAGAACAAGGCCGAGTACAACGCGAAGTCCGTGAGTGACACGGACATCGTGCGCGCGGGGGCGGCGGCCGAGGCACTGGAGTCGGCGGCGCGCTCGGACTGAGCGGCCGCCTACACTGCCGACATGACCGAGGTCCCCGACGCCCGCTCCGACTGGGGCCGGTTCGCCCCCGACTCCGTCGAGCGGCGGATGCTCGACGACACCGGGACCGCACTCGGGCTCGTCCTCCGTCCCCGCACCGTCGTGCTCGACCGTGCCCGGGTCGAGGTCGAGGGCATCGACGCCGACGACCGCGTGGTGGTGCAGCTCGTGGCGAACCAGGGCGCCTACAAGCCGGCCTGGCGCAACAAGGTGATGGCCGACCTGTTCAAGCTGCTGTGGCTGCGGCAGTCCGTCCCCGGGGCCGAGCGGGCCGTCCTCGTCGTCGCCGAACCCGCTGCGCGGGCGCTCGCCGGGTGGGTCTCGGTGGCCGCCGAGGACCTCGGGATCGAGGTGCTCGTCTGGGACGGGCGGACGGCGGCGCCCTCGCAGCGCTGACCCCGTGCAGTCGTTCACACGTTCGCAACACATGTGGCCCGACTCCGTAACACGAGCGTCCTAACCTCATCACCAGCAGCGGATTTCCGCGTCGCAGACGAACCCGAGCTCGCGACGCACGCTCTCCGCCATACGAGACCGAGCCTGCGTGCTCGCCGACGGTATGGAGGAACGGATGACCACAGCAGCGGTCCGGGTGGACGCGGTGCGCAAGGTGTACGGCAGCGGTCCGAGCGCCATGGTGGCCCTCGACGACGTCGAGCTGACGATCGAGCCCGGGAAGTTCGTGTCGCTCATCGGCCCGAGCGGCTGCGGGAAGTCGACGCTGCTGCGGCTCGTCGCCGGCCTCGAG
>NZ_MJGQ01000046.1:2484-2830 GCF_001865095.1 Curtobacterium sp. MCBA15_013
CGGCTCGTCGCCGGCCTCGAGCCCGCCGACCGCGGCGACGTGCAGGTCCACGGCGTCACTCCGGCGCAGGCGTGCGCGGCGAAGCTCATCGGCCTCGTGCCCCAGACGCCGGCGCTGCTGCCCTGGCTCACCGTGCTGCAGAACGTCTCCCTCGCCGGCCGGGTCAACCCCGGTGCCGGGCGTCGGCGCGCCGCCATCGAGGACCTCGCGGAGCGCGGTGCGGACAGCGGCCCGGACATGCGACAGCTGCTCCGGATGGCCGGGCTCGGCGAGGCGGAGGACAAGCTGCCCGCCCAGCTCTCCGGTGGCATGCAGCAGCGTGCGGCGATCGTCCGGGCGTTCGGCC
>NZ_MJGQ01000046.1:3544-4744 GCF_001865095.1 Curtobacterium sp. MCBA15_013
CTGCTCATGGACGAGCCGTTCTCGGCCCTCGACGAGTTCACCCGCGAGGCCCTGCAGGACCAGCTGCTCGACCTCTGGGACGAGCTGCGGACGACGGTGCTCTTCGTCACGCACTCGGTGTCCGAGGCGGTCCGGATGTCGGACACCGTGGTCGTGATGGCACCGCGTCCCGGGCGCATCGTCGACGTCATCGACATCGACCTGCCGCGACCGCGGAACCAGCGTCTGTTCGAGGAACGGCGCTTCCACGAGTACGAGGACCTCGTCCGCACGCGGTTGCACAGCGCGTGGCGTGCGACGGACGCGGCCTGAGGGAGACGACACGATGACCACCACCAGCACGACCTCCACCGCCTCCGCCACGACCACCACCGCCGAGTCCGAGGCCGCAGCGACCCGCCGGCCGCTCCCCGGTTGGATCCGCCCGACGGTCTGGGCGCCCCTCGTCGTGATGCTCGCCGTCCTCGCCGTGCTCTGGCAGATCGGCGCGACGACGATGCCGTACCTGCTGCCGCCGCTGCCCGCGGTGGGGGAAACCCTCGCCACGCAGCTGCCCTACTACCTGCAGAACGCCGGGATCACCCTCGTCGAGTCGCTCGTCGGCCTCGGCATCGGGTTCGTGGCCGCGTTCGTCCTCGCCGTGCTGACGAGCGAGCTGCCGATCGTCCGCCGCGCGGTGATGCCGATCGCGATCGTCCTCAACGTGACGCCGCTCGTCGCGATCGCCCCGGCCCTGGTGGTGGCGTTCGGGTTCGGCCCGCTGCCGAAGCTCGTGATCACGGCGCTCATCTGCTTCTTCCCGATCCTCATCAACACCGCGGCCGGGCTCCGGTCCGTCCCGCAGCCCGTGCTGCAGGTGTACCGGACGATCGACGCGTCCCGCCTCGAGATGCTCGTGCACCTGCGCATCCCGAACGCCCTGCCGTTCGTCTTCGCGGCGCTCCGCATCGTGTTCCCGCTGTCGATCATCGGCGCGGTCGTGGCGGAACTCTCCGCGTCGGCTCGACGGGCGGGCTCGGCACCGTGATCAGCACGGCGTCGTCGATGAACCAGCTCGCCGTGGTGTACGCCGCGATCGCGATCCTCGCGGTGATGGGCGTGGTCCTGCTCGGACTCATCTCGCTCGTCGAGCGGCGGGTCCTCCGCTGGCACCGCACCGCGAACGACTGACGGCGACCGCCGCCCGGCCACCGCACCGCC
>NZ_MJGQ01000047.1:0-295 GCF_001865095.1 Curtobacterium sp. MCBA15_013
GTCCTTCACCGTCGGCGTCTCGCAGGACCCACCGCTCGTGATGTTCGCCGTGCAGCACTCGTCGTCCACGTGGCCGGCGCTCGCCGGAGCGGAGTCCATCGGCGTCTCGGTGCTCGGCGAACGGCACGAGAACGTCACGCGGCAGCTCGCCTCGCGCGACAAGTCCGTGCGCTTCGTCGGCGTGGACACGACGGTGTCCGACACGGGCGCGGTGTTCCTCGAGGGGGCACCGATCTGGATGGAGTGCTCGGTGGAGCACACGTACCCGGCGGGCGACCACGACATCGTCGTGCTC
>NZ_MJGQ01000047.1:1026-1449 GCF_001865095.1 Curtobacterium sp. MCBA15_013
CCCGCTGGTCTGGCACCGGTCGTCGTTCGCGAAGCTGAGCGCCTGACGCGTGACGTCCGTATGCTCGCCGCATGGCTGACTTCACCGCTGAGCAGGCCGCCGTCGTGCGGATCGAACGTGCCGAGGAGGGCCGCTGGGACCTCACGGTGATCAGCGACTCGGGCGTCCGCATGGGACACGGCGAGTACCTCTTCGACGAGGCGGACGACGACGCGGCGGGGGAGCAGGCAGCGGCCCTCGACTTCGTCCGCGGCTACGGCTTCCGCTTCGAACCGGACGCCGTGGTCGCCGACGGACCCGATGCGTACTGGGCACCGCTGCTGGCGCTCGACGAGCGGTAGCGTCGGGGTCCCTGCTCAGAGGGTCGCGATCAGCTGCTCGACCCGCGCGCGGACGGCGTCCCGGACGGGGCGGACGCGGTCG
>NZ_MJGQ01000047.1:2087-3740 GCF_001865095.1 Curtobacterium sp. MCBA15_013
GGACGGGGCGGACGCGGTCGATCGGCTGCCCGGCCGGGTCGTCGAGCTCCCAGTCCTCGTAGCGCTTCCCGGGGAACACCGGGCACGCGTCGCCGCAGCCCATCGTGACGACGACGTCGGACTCCCGCACGGTGTCGGCCTCGAGCACGGCGGGGACGGCGGTCGCGATGTCGATGCCCTCCTCCGCCATGGCCTCGACCGCGACGGCGTTGACGCGGTCGGCCGGTTCGCTGCCGGCCGAGAACACCCGGACGCGGTCGCCCGCCAGGTGCTGCAGGTAGCCGGCGGCCATCTGGGACCGGCCGGCGTTGTGCACGCACACGAAGAGCACGGTGGGGCGGTCGGTCACGCGAGTGCCGCCGCCTCGAAGCCGATCAGCCAGGTGACGCCGAAGACGTCCCGCACGGTGCCGTCCCAGTCGCCCCACGGGCGTTCCTGCAGCGGGTCCACGACGGCGCCGTCCGAGGCGAGGTCGTCGAACCAGCCGCGGAGCACGTCGGGTTCGGCGGCGCCGAGCAGGGAGAAGAGCAGCCCGGTCGCCGAGAAGGAGGTCTCGCCGGTCGGGGCGTCGGCGGCGAACAGCGTGATGCCGCCGCCGGTGAGCTGCCCGTGCGCGACCGCGTCGGCGGGGCCGTCGGTGCGCGAGAAGTCCGCGAAGGTGGCGATGCTGAGCTCGCCGCCGAAGACGTCCTGCCAGCGCCCGAGTGCCTGGAGCGCGGTGCCGTCGAACTGGAAGTAGGGCGAGGGCCCGTTCACGTTCATGCCCCGGACCCTACCGCTCAGACCGCCGCGGCGAGCGTGTCGAACGTCCGGCGCAGCAGGGCCGGAGCGTCCTCGTCGGTGACGGACCAGGTGGCGATCGCGACGTCGAAGCACCCGAGCGCGGCCTGCACGAGGACGGCCGCACCGAGCTCGGCGCCGTCGGGGTCCCCGGCGCGCAGCCGCTCGGTCAGGATCGGCGTCAGGACGTCCGCCCAGGCGAGGTGCTTCTCGAGGTTGCGGGCGCGGAGCGACGGCGTCGACGTCATGACGCGGACCGACCGCCGACCGGACTCGGGGTCCTCGTCGGCGCGGACCATCATGCCGACGAACGCCTCGCGCAGCGCGGTCCAGGCCGGTTCGTCGTCCGGACGCTCCCGGAGCGCCTCCGCGAGCGCACCCCGGTGTCGCAGTGGATCGCCGATGACGGCGTCCTCCTTCGCCGGGAAGTACCGGTGGAAGCTCCGCGCCGAGATGCCGACCTCGGCCGCGATCTGCTCGACGGTGACGGCGTCGAACCCGTCGCGGTCGAACCGGGCGACGGCGACCGCTGCGATCCGCGCGCGCACGGCTTCACGCGTGATGTCCCGCAGACCGGTCCGCGCGCTCGTCTCACCCACGACGGCATCGTACCGAGGGAGGCGGAACATGACCAAGTTGTCAGAGACTGACAGAAAAGGCGTACAGTGTCATCTGCATCGCCAGACACGACGGAAGGACGGCACATGCAGCAGCGCACTCTCGGGACCCAGGGCCTCACGGTCGGATCCATCGGCTACGGCGCGATGGGGACGGTCTTCGCGTACGGGCCCGCCGACGACACCGAGTCCATCGCGGCGATCCGTCGCGCGCACGACCTCGGCGTCACCCACTTCGACACCGCCGAGATGTACG
>NZ_MJGQ01000047.1:4382-4805 GCF_001865095.1 Curtobacterium sp. MCBA15_013
CGACACCGCCGAGATGTACGGGTGGGGTGCCGGGGAACGACTCCTCGGTGCGGCCCTGGCGCCCGTCCGCGACGAGGTCACCATCGCCACCAAGTTCGGCTTCACCGCGGACGACTGGGCGCCCGACTCCCGCCCCGAGCACATCCGCGAGGTCGTCGACCAGAGCCTGCGGAACCTCCGCACCGACTCGATCGACCTCCTCTACCAGCACGTCCACGATCCGGCGGTGCCGATCGAGGACGTCGTCGGCGTGATGGCGGAGTACGTGCAGGCCGGCAAGGTCAAGTACATCGGGCTCTCGAACACCGACGGCGACCAGCTCCGTCGGGCCCACGCCGTGCACCCGATCTCGGCGTTCCAGACCGAGTACTCCGTGTTCGCCCGGGAGTCCGAGGAACTCTTCCCGCTCGTCGACGAGCTCGG
>NZ_MJGQ01000047.1:5482-5744 GCF_001865095.1 Curtobacterium sp. MCBA15_013
CCCGCTCGTCGACGAGCTCGGCATCGGGCTCGTGGCCTACTCACCGCTCGCACGCGGGTTCCTGGGCGGGGCCGTCCAGCCGCGGTCCGCCTACCCCGAGGACGACATCCGGCACATGCTCGAGTGGTGGGCGCCGGAGCACTTCGACCAGAACGTCGCGGTCGTCCGGGCGCTGACCGCGATCGCCGACGAGCACGGCGTCTCGCTCTCGCAGCTGTCCCTCGCGTGGATCCTGGCGCAGCGGGACGACGTCGTCCCGATC
>NZ_MJGQ01000048.1:0-317 GCF_001865095.1 Curtobacterium sp. MCBA15_013
GCCGCGGCGATCTCGGCGGCGGAGGGCTCGGTGGCGGGTGCGGTCTCGTCGGTCATGCTGGTGCGGCTCCGATGGTCGTGGGGGTCCCGGAAATCGTACAGCGCGGCCGGACTAGAGCGTCGCCTGCCCGTCGGCCGCCGCGAGCGCGTTGTCGACGGCCGTGCGGACCAGCGCTCCGAGGACCCGGCCCGGGTACTCGACCCCGATGCCGGACAGCGTGCCGGCGGACTGGTCGACGATCGCGGTCGAGAAGCTCACCGCGGCGCGGACGGCGTCGGCGTAGGCGGGCCGGTCCTGCTCGGTGACGACGAACGGCT
>NZ_MJGQ01000048.1:985-1378 GCF_001865095.1 Curtobacterium sp. MCBA15_013
CTCGGTGACGACGAACGGCTCCGCACCCATCTCGACGACGAGCGCCTGGGCGATGGGGAGCACGGGCGACGGTGCGGTCACGGCGCAGTACGCGTCGCGGAGCCGGACGAGGTCGACGCTGGTTCCGGTGAACGCCATCGCGGGGTGGATCGCGAGCGGGATCGCCCCTGCAGCCATCGCCGGTGCGAGGATGCCCACGCCGTGGTCCGGGCTGGTGTGCACGACGAGCTGCCCCGGCTGCCAGATCCCGGCGTCCGCGAGCCCCTGCACGAGGTCGGCCAGCTGGTCGTCCGGCACGGCGAGGAGCACGAGTTCGCTGCGCTCGACGAGGTCCGGGGTCTCGAGGACGGGTGCGCCGGGGAGCATCGCCTCGGCGCGGTCGCGTCCGGCCTC
>NZ_MJGQ01000048.1:2069-2263 GCF_001865095.1 Curtobacterium sp. MCBA15_013
GCGCGGTCGCGTCCGGCCTCGGACACGGCCGTCACGCCGACGACGGCGTGCTCGGCGTTCGCGAGCGCTGCTCCGAGGACCGGTCCGACCCGTCCGGCACCGAGGACGCCGACTCCCAGCCGCCCCGCCCTCACCGCGCGGCTCCCGGCGGCGGGGTGTCGCCCCAGGGCGATCCAGGAGGCACGGTGCCGGTC
>NZ_MJGQ01000049.1:0-567 GCF_001865095.1 Curtobacterium sp. MCBA15_013
CTGCTCACGAAGCGAGCGCGGAGCTCAGGACCGCGCGCGCAACACCTCGGCGAGGGCGCCGATCGCCAGGCGCACCTCGTCGTCGGTCACGACGAGCGGCGGCGCGAAGCGGATCGTCGACCCGTGCGTGTCCTTCACGAGCACCCCGCGCTCGGCGAGGTCCTGCGCGATCTGCTTCCCGGTGCCGAGCGCGGGGTCGATGTCGATCCCCGACCAGAGCCCGGCGACCCGGTGCGAGACGACCCCGGAGCCGACCAGGTCGTCGAGCAGCCCGCGGAGCAGCGGTTCACCCTCGAGCGCCCGCTGCTGGAACGTGCCCTCGTCGAGCATCGCCACGACCTCGGAGCCGACGGCGGCCGCGAGCGGGTTCCCGCCGAAGGTCGACCCGTGCTCGCCCGGACGCAGGACGCCCAGCACGTCACGCCGACCGACCACGGCGGACACGGGGACGATCCCGCCGCCGAGCGCCTTGCCGAGCGTGATGAGGTCCGGGCGGACCCCGACGCGCTGCACGGCGAGGGTGTGGCCGGTGCGACCGAGCCCGGACTGGATCTCGTCGGCGACGAA
>NZ_MJGQ01000049.1:1269-1948 GCF_001865095.1 Curtobacterium sp. MCBA15_013
CCTCGCCCTGGATCGGCTCGAGCAGCACCGCGACGACGGTCTCGTCCATCGCCTCGCGCAGGGCAGCGGCATCGCCGTACGGCACGGTGCGGAAACCTGGCGTGAACGGCCCGAAGTCGTCGTGCGCCGACGGGTCGTCCGAGAACGAGATGATCGTCGTGGTGCGACCGTGGAAGTTCCCCGAGGCGACGATGATCGTGGCGCGCTCGGCGGGGACGCCCTTGACGCGGTAGCCCCACGCACGGGAGACCTTGATCGCGGACTCCACCGCCTCGGCACCGGTGTTCATCGGCAGGACCATGTCGGTCTCGGTCAACGCGGCGAGCGCCGAGGCGAACGGCCCGAGCTGGTCGTTCACGAACGCGCGCGAGGTCAGCGTCACCCGGTCGAGCTGCGCCCGCGCGGCGTCGAGCAGCCGCGAGTTGCCGTGACCGAAGTTCACGGCGGAGTAGGCGGCGAGGCCGTCCAGGTAGCGCTTGCCGTCGACGTCCGTGACCCACGCGCCGTCGCCCGATGCGATGACGACGGGCAGCGGGCTGTAGTTGTGGGCGAGGGAGCGTTCCTCGACGGCGAGCGCCGCAGCGGTCCGCGAACCGAGCGACGAGGCCGTCATCGCGCGACCGAGGTGCCGGTGCCGACGGGGTGCAGGTCGAGCGTGCAGCACTTCACGCCGCCGCCG
>NZ_MJGQ01000049.1:2600-3935 GCF_001865095.1 Curtobacterium sp. MCBA15_013
CGCCGCCGCCGAGCAGCAGCTCGGACAGGTCGACGCCGATCGGGTTGTAGCCCTTCTCGCGGAGCTGCGACGCGAACGTGGTGGCGCGCGAGGCGATCACGACGTTGTACCCGTCGGAGTAGGAGTTCAGGCCGAGGATCGCGGCGTCCTCCTCGGTGGCGATGATCGCGTCCGGGAAGCGCTCGCGCAGGATCGCCAGCGACGGCTCGTCGAAGGCGCTCTCGAGGTACGCGATGTTCGACGTGCCGTCCGCGGCCGGCTCCGGGTCGAGGACCGCGATCGCCGTGTCGAGGTGGTAGAAGTTCGGGTTGATGAGCTTCAGGGTGACGACCTCGCGGCCGTAGATCCGCGCGAGCTCCTCGTGCGAGGTGCTGTCCGAGCGGAAGCCCGTGCCGGCGAAGATGGTGTTCCCGATGAGCAGGAAGTCGCCCTCGCCCTCGTTCGTCTCCTCGGGCTCGGCGACGGTCAGGCCCGCGCTGCGGAACCAGTCCATGTACGCCGGGCCCTCGGGCTGACGCTCGGGGTACTGGAACTTCGCCCCGTACGCGACGCCGTCGAGCACGAACCCGCCGTTGGCCGCGTAGACCATGTCCGGCAGGCCCTCGATCGGCTCGATGTACGAGATGTCGAAGCCGAGCTGCTCGTAGACGTCCACGAGGGACTGCCACTGCTCGACGGCCTTCGACGTGTCGGTCGGGTCCTCGGGGTGCATCCACGGGTTGATCCGGTAGCTGACCGTGTAGTGCGTCGGCTTGCACATCAGGATCGTCCGCTTGGTGGCGGTACGGGCCGGTGCATCGGTGGTCGAGGGTGCGGTGTTCGACATCAGTCCTCCTGGAGGGACCGGGGCCCGAGCCTGCCAGGAACCGAAACGGAACGAAGGAGAGGTGCTCCGGCGAGATGCAGGCTCACTCGCCGTAGCGGACCAGGTCGACGCCACGTCGATCCTGACACAGACCGTCCGGCAAGTGCAGTACCGGGAGCGAAGCGCCGTGGCACCCGTTCGGGTGACGCACGTTTCGTGCGCCGAACCCACCGAGCGTGCAAGAAGTCCGCGTACCATGGGTGCAATGGATTCGCTCGACCACCGCATCCTGGATCAACTCCGGGAGAACGCCCGCGCCGGCTACGGCGACATCGGGTCGGTGGTCGGACTCTCGGCCTCCGCCGTGAAGCGTCGCGTCGACCGGCTGGTGGGCGACGGCGTGATCCAGGGCTTCACGATCAAGGTCGACCCCGCCGTCGAGGACCGCGGCACCGAGGCCTGGGTGGAGCTCTACTGCCGCGGCACGGTCTCCCCCGACGAGCTCCGCACCCTGCTCGACAGCGTGCCGG
>NZ_MJGQ01000050.1:0-225 GCF_001865095.1 Curtobacterium sp. MCBA15_013
GGCGGAGGTGCGCCGCGCCTCCCGAACCGTCCGTCGGTCCGTCTGCTCAGCCGCGCCCGCGCGCCAACGCCACCGCCTGCCGGAGCGACAGGTCCGGCAGGTACGCGCGCACCACCGCGATCCCGATCGCCGGCAGCGCGACCGGGTCCGGGTAGGCGAGCACCAGCGGGTGCAGCTCGGGGCCGAACTTCTGCTTGAACCGCAGCAGCGACCGGAACCCGTACA
>NZ_MJGQ01000051.1:0-632 GCF_001865095.1 Curtobacterium sp. MCBA15_013
TCGCCCTCGTCACGCGTGACGGCGGCCCGACCTCGCACACGGCGATCCTCGCCCGCGCCAAGGGCATCACCGCGATCGTCGGCGTGACCGGCGCGGACGACCTGTCCGACGGCACGGTCGTCGTCGTGGACGCCGCCGCCGGCACCGTCGTGACCGACCCGTCGGTCGAACTCGTCGCCGACGTCGAGCAGCGCATCGCCGACCGCCTCGCCGCGGCCGCAGCGCCCCTGACCGCCGGCGCGCTCGCCGACGGGCACACCGTCCCGCTGCTCGCGAACCTCGGCAGCCCCGCCGACGCCGCGGGCGCCGTTGCTCTCGGTGCGGAGGGCGTGGGGCTCTTCCGCACCGAGTTCCTCTTCCTCGACTCGCCGAAGGCGCCGACCGTCGACGAGCAGAAGGACTCCTACAAGCAGCTGCTCGAGGCCTTCCCGGGCAAGAAGGTCGTCGTCCGGGCGCTCGACGCGGGTGCCGACAAGCCCCTGCCGTTCCTCACCGACAAGGACGAGGAGAACCCGGCCCTCGGTCGACGCGGTCTCCGGGCGCTCCGGAACCACCCCGAGGTGCTCCGCGACCAGCTCACGGCACTCGCCCAGGCCGACGCCGAGACCGAGGCCGACCTCTGGGTGATGGCC
>NZ_MJGQ01000052.1:0-588 GCF_001865095.1 Curtobacterium sp. MCBA15_013
TCGCCGAGCGCATCGCCGCCGCCGTGCTGACGCACCGTGCGGCTCTGGCGACCGAGGTCACGGTGCACAAGCCGCAGGCGCCCATCACGGTGCCGTTCACCGACGTGTCGATCACGATCCGCCGGACCCGTGGCGGCGTCCGTGCCGCCGGGTCCGACGTCGAGGAAGAAGAGTGAGCCGGGCGGTCGTCGCCCTCGGCGCCAACCTCGGCGACCGGGGGAGCACCCTGCGCGCCGCCGCCGCCGCGATCGTCGCCCTCCCGGGGGTGCGTCCGGTGGCCTCCAGCCGCGAGGTCGAGTCGGTCGCCGTCACGCTCGACGGCCCGGACACGACGAAGCCCCGGTACCGGAACGCCGTCGTGGTCGTCGACACCGACCTCGAGCCGCAGGAACTCCTCGACGCCCTGCACGGCATCGAGGACACCCACGGCCGCACGCGCGAGGTCCGCTGGGGCGACCGGACGCTCGACCTCGACCTCGTGGCGTACGACGACCTGTCCCTCGACACCGTGACCCTGACCGTGCCGCACCCGCGAGCCGGCGAGCGGGCGTTCGTGCTCGCGCCGTGGCACGACGCCGACCCGGACGC
>NZ_MJGQ01000053.1:0-307 GCF_001865095.1 Curtobacterium sp. MCBA15_013
AGACGCCGACGGTGAAGGACGACGCGACGAGCACGGTGGGCGCGCCGTCGACGATCGCGGAGAGTGCGGCGACGCCGCAGGGGAACCCGGAGAACGCCTGCCGGAGGAGCGTCGGGTCCGCGGACTCGGCGGTGTAGGGCTTGATCATGCGCTGGTGCCTTCCTTGGTCGGTGCGGATGCGGCGGCGAGGACGACGTCCCGCCAGCGGGCGAGCCAGCCCTCGGTCGACGACTCGTCGGTGTAGTGCTTGTCGTTCAGGTACAGGCCCTGCACGGGCACGGTGGCGCCGAGCTCGACGAGCACGGGC
>NZ_MJGQ01000054.1:0-1388 GCF_001865095.1 Curtobacterium sp. MCBA15_013
ATGCCGAAGACCGCGCCGAGCAGAGCGATGACGACGAGCACGGCGGGGAGCCAGAACAGCCAGTGCCACGAGAGGTGTTCGACGATCGGGCCCGCGGCGACGATCCCGACGCCCGCGCCGATGCCGAAGATCGCCGACAGCAGGCCGATCGTGACGCTGACCTTCTCCTTCGGGAGTTCGTCGCGGACGATGCCGATCGACAGCGGCATCACGGCACCGGCGGCACCCTGGAGCGCGCGACCGACGATCAGCGTGCCGAGGTTCGGCGCGAGGGCGGCGAGGACGGCGCCGACGAGGAGGATCGGCAGGACGACGATGAGCACCTTGCGCTTGCCGACCATGTCCCCGAGCCGGCCGAGGATCGGCGTGAGCACCGATGCCGACAGCAGGTACGCCGTGAGCACCCAGCTCGTCGCACTCGTGGAGGCGCCGAGGTCGTGTCCGATGGTCGACAGCGCCGGTGCGACGAGCGACTGCAGGACGGCGAAGGACAGGCCGCCGAGCGACAGCTAGACGATGATCGCCGTGCTGTTCGGCCGGCGCGCACCGGTGGTGGGGTGGGACCCGGTCCGCGGGGTCTCCATGGTCTCGGTCATCGTGCTCCGTACGCTCGGATGTAAACAGTTGCTGACTTGACGAGGGTACGCGGTTCCGGGCTGATGTCAACACTTGCTTACATCCGTCCCCGAACCGCTACGCTCGGAGCATGAGCAAGGACGCCGAGGCAACCCGCCGACTCCTCGTGCAGGCCGCGCGACGTCGGTTCGCCTTCGACGGCTACCGGGCCACCACCGTGCGCGACATCGCCGCGGACGCCGGCGTGAACGTCGCCCTGATCAACCGGTACTTCGTGTCGAAGGAGGGGCTCTTCCGGGAGTGTCTCGACCGCGTCGCCCGCGACCTCGGCGCCGAGGAGCGGCCCGTGCCGGACCTCGAGCGGTCCCTCGCCGGCATGATCGAGCACGCCGTCCGGTCCCCGACCGACGACGACTCGCTCCAGCTCATGCTGCTGCTGCGCTCCTCGGGAGACGACGGCGCGGACGCCATCCGCCGCGAGACACTGCGCCGCTACGCCGAACGACTCGCCGGGGCCGTCCACGACGAGGTCACCGACGACCTGCTCCTCCGCGCCGAGATCGCCCTGGCGGTGGTGCTCGGCATGACCATGCTCCGGACGTCCACGAAGGTGGAGCCGCTCGCGTCGGCCGACCACCAGGCGGTCTCGGACGCGCTCACCGGGGTCCTGCGGCAGCTCCTCGCCGGGCCGCGGTAGCGTCGAGCCGTGTCCGATCGCCACGTCCGTCGCCCCGATCCCGCGCCGCGCCTCGACGAGGTCGACGAGCGGATCCTCTGGACCCTCGCCGCCGATGCCCGGATCCCGAACAACC
>NZ_MJGQ01000054.1:2044-3720 GCF_001865095.1 Curtobacterium sp. MCBA15_013
CTGACGCGCGTCCGCGCACTCGAGGACGCCGGGGTCATCCGTGGCTACCGGGCCGACGTGGACGTCGCGCGGCTCGGCTTCGCGATCGAGGCGATGGTCTCGGTCCGGGTGCACGCCGCAGCACGCCACGAGCTCCGCGACTTCGCGAAGCGGCTGCTCCGGGTGCCCGTCGTGCAGGACGTGTCGTTCCTGGCCGGCGACAAGGACTTCCTCGTGCACATCGCGTGCACGTCCACCGAGCAGCTCCGTGACTTCGTGGCCGACGAGCTCAGCGGCGACCCCTCGGTGGCGACGACGCAGACGAACATCGTGTTCGAACGGCTCGTCGCCGACCGTGCACAGCAGGGGCGGTCGTTCGACGAGCTCCGGCGCTGGCGGGCCTGACTCAGCGCGTGCGGGTCATCGGGAGGTGGGGGATCCCGTCCTCGTTGAAGTCCTCGCCCGAGCGCACGAACCCGAACCGGGCGTACCACTGCTCGAGGTGCGCCTGGGCGTCGATCGCGATGCGCGGGGAGCGTGCCTCGGCGATCGCGGCCTCCATCAGCAGCGACGACAGCCCCTGCCCCCTGGCGGCCTTCGCGGTGGCGACGCGGCCGATGCGCTCGGTGCCGTCGTCCTCGCGGAGGAGCCGGAGCGTGGCGTCGACCGAGCCCTGCCCCGCCCAGAACTGCAGCGTGCCGGGCTCGAGGTCGCGCCCGTCGATGTCCGGGTAGGCGGCTGCCTGCTCCACCACGAACACGTCCTGCCGGAGTCGCAGGATCTCGTGCAGGGTGACGACGTCCAGGTTGCGCGTCGGGGCGTTGAAGATCGAGACCAAGACCGGCCTTTCCTGACGATTTCTTCCGAAACAGGGTGCGTTCCGGAACGGAGCGGCGTACATTGCCGGACAACCACTCTACGTGCGCAGCCGAGATCAGGAGGTGAGCGCATGGACCAGCCGTTGCGCGCACCCTGGCGCGCGATGATCCGGTACGTCGTGTTCGGCGTCGGCATCGCCGCTGCCCTCGTGCTGCTCTCGTTGGTGCTCGGCGCTCGTCCGGCCGCGGCGGCCCCCGCGCCCGCCCAGCAGACGCTGCAGACCCACCCGTCGCAGCAACGCGGGCTGGTCGGCGGGGTCGTCGACGGCCTCGGCGACACCGTCCAGGGCGTCGCCGGCGGGGTCGGGCACGTCGTCGACGGCGTCGTCGCCCCGGCCCGGAAGGCCGTCGCCCCCGCCGCTCCGGCAGCTCCGGCCGCGCCCGCACCGAGCGCCCCGGCAGCGCACCCGGCACCCGCGGCCCCGGCGGCGCCGGCACCCGCAGCTCCGGCACCGACCCACCCGTCGAGCGCCGCTCCGGCCCACACGCAGCCGTCGAGCGCCGCTCCGGCACCGTCCACACCGGCGCCCGCCGCGCCCGCCCCGGCTGCACCCGCAGCACCGGCAGCGCAGCCCGCGACCGCCCCCGCGGCGGCACCCGCAGCGACCAGCGCGACCCCCGCAGCACCGCAAGCCGGACCGGCGGAGGCGAGCAGTGCCTCCAGGCCCGTCACCGGCACGGTCGCGACCGTCCTCCATCCCGTCACCGGCGCCGTCCAGACCCTCACCGACGCTCGCCCCGTGACCACCGTCGTGCACTCGCTCGACCAGGTGGTCGGCGGCCTCCCGGTCGTCGGCACGGTCCTCGGCGACGACACCC
>NZ_MJGQ01000054.1:4434-4578 GCF_001865095.1 Curtobacterium sp. MCBA15_013
CTCGGCACCGTGACCGACCCGGTCAGCGGGCTGGTGGACGACACCCTCGGCGGCGTCGGCACGGTCGTCGGATCGGTGCCGGACGTGCTCACCGGCCTGCCGCCGACGGTCGGCGGCGTCCTGCCAGGAGGCACGGATCCCGTC
>NZ_MJGQ01000055.1:0-200 GCF_001865095.1 Curtobacterium sp. MCBA15_013
GAGGGCGAGGGCGTCGCCGCCAAGGCGCTGGAGTCGCTCGGCATCTCGCTCGATGCCGTCCGCGAGCAGGTCCAGGACATCATCGGGCAGGGCCAGCAGCAGCCGACCGGGCACATCCCGTTCACGCCGCGCGCCAAGAAGGTGCTCGAGCTGTCCCTGCGCGAGGCGCTGCAGCTCGGCCACAACTACATCGGCACCGA
>NZ_MJGQ01000055.1:930-1248 GCF_001865095.1 Curtobacterium sp. MCBA15_013
GAGGGCGAGGGCGTCGCCGCCCAGGTGCTCGTCAAGCTCGGCGCGGACCTCAACCGAGTCCGTCAGCAGGTCATCCAGCTCCTGTCCGGCTACCAGGGCAAGGAAGCGGTCGCCGTCGGCGGCGAGCAGCAGCAGAACGCCCAGCAGGGTTCGCAGGTCCTCGACCAGTTCGGTCGGAACCTCACCCAGGCGGCGCGTGACGGCAAGCTCGACCCGGTCATCGGCCGCGAGAAGGAGATGGAGCGGGTCATGCAGATCCTCTCCCGCCGCTCCAAGAACAACCCCGTCCTGATCGGTGAGCCCGGCGTCGGCAAGACC
>NZ_MJGQ01000055.1:1963-2178 GCF_001865095.1 Curtobacterium sp. MCBA15_013
CCCGGCGTCGGCAAGACCGCCGTCGTCGAGGGCCTCGCCCAGGCGATCGTCAAGGGCGACGTGCCCGAGACGCTGAAGGACAAGCAGCTCTACTCGCTCGACCTCGGGTCACTCATCGCCGGGTCCCGCTACCGCGGTGACTTCGAGGAGCGCCTCAAGAAGGTCACGAAGGAGATCCGCACCCGCGGCGACATCATCGTCTTCATCGACGAGAT
>NZ_MJGQ01000056.1:0-715 GCF_001865095.1 Curtobacterium sp. MCBA15_013
GCGCCTGCGCTGCGCCCGCCGGACGCGGCACGCCCGCGTCACATGGCAGACTTCCGGCATGGCAAGCGCCCGCGATCGTGTCCTGGACAGCTTCGTCGCCATCGTGTGCGAGGAAGGAGAGCGTCCGGCGACCCTCGACGCCGTGGCCGCCCGGGCCGGGGTGTCCAAGGGCGGACTGCTCTACCACTTCGGCTCGAAGGCCGCCCTGGTCGAGGGACTTTGCGAACGCCTGTCCGACCTCTCCGCCATCGACGTCGAGCGCATGCGGGACGCCGAGGACGGCGCCGCCCGCTACTTCGTGCGGAACTGCCAGTTCGTGGGTAGCGAGCTCGACCTCGCCCTCCTCGCGGCGAGCCGGCTGCAGCAGGCCGGCTACGAAGAGGCGGGCCGCACCCTCGACGAGACCGAGAACGCCTGGCTGGCCACGCTCGTCGACTCGCTCGGGGACGTCCCCACGGCGCAGGCGATCAAGCTCATGGGCGACGGGCTGTACCACGCGGCGTCCCTGGGCGCCGCCAGCGAGGTCCGACCGGACCGCGCCTCGGTCGACATGGAACCGCTCCTCGCCGTGGTCGACCGGCTGATCGCCACCCGCCCCGGCGCGTGAACCGAGTTCGTCGCTCCTGGGGATAGACTGGGTCCGATCCACCCGCCTGATTCCGGAGGTACCACTGTGGGCCGCGTCATCGCCGCTGTTTTCTCGATCCTGCTGCTG
>NZ_MJGQ01000056.1:1395-1612 GCF_001865095.1 Curtobacterium sp. MCBA15_013
CTGCTGCTGGTTTCGATGTACCTGTTCGGCTTCGCGTTCCAGGTGAGCTCGGGTCAGGCGTTCATCTTCATGGGCGGTCTCGTGCTCATGTGCCTCTCCTTCTTCCTGCCGATCCACGTGTTCGGCAAGCGGTAGTCAGCACCACCGCACACGAACGGCCCCGCACCTGAAGAGGTGCGGGGCCGTTCGCACAACGGAAGTCACCCCGCGCCACGTG
>NZ_MJGQ01000057.1:0-184 GCF_001865095.1 Curtobacterium sp. MCBA15_013
GCCAGGAGGCGCGGGTCGCCTACGCGAGCACGCGCAGCCGGCGCAGGGTCACCACGGTCGACACGGCGGCGTGCACGGCCTCGGCCCCCTTGTCCTCCTTCGAACCGGGCAGCCCGGCACGGTCGAGGCCCTGCTGCTCGTCGTCCAGCGTGAGCACGCCGAAGCCGACGGGCTTGCCGGCGTC
>NZ_MJGQ01000057.1:857-1940 GCF_001865095.1 Curtobacterium sp. MCBA15_013
GCCGACGGGCTTGCCGGCGTCGATCGCGACCCGGGTGAGGCCGCTCGTCGCCGCGTCCGAGACGTACTCGAAGTGCGGGGTCCCACCGCGGATGATCACGCCGAGGGCGACCGCCGCGTCGAACCCGGCCTCGAGCGCGGCCTTCGCGACCACGGGCAGCTCGAAGCTCCCGGGGACGGGGATGACCTCCGCCGTGGCACCGAGCCGCTCGACCTCGCGCTGCGCCCCGGCGAGGAGGCCCCCGGCGATCTCGTCGTGCCACTGCCCGGCGACGATCGCCACCCGGATGCCGCTGCCGTCGACGTGGTCGCGGTCCGCCGCGCCTGCTCCGCTCATCGTGCCGTTCCTTCCGTGGGCGCGGACTCCGCCGCTGCCCGGTCTGCCGCGTCGAGCCACTCGGCGAGCGCGGCGATGGTGATGACGGGCACGCCGGCGCGTGCCCCGAGTCCGAGGAGTCCCGGCAGACGCATCATGCCGCCGTCCTCGTCGACGATCTCGCAGATCGCCGCGGCGGGCCGGAGCCCTGCGGCGGTGACCAGGTCGATCGCGGCTTCGGTGTGGCCCGCACGCTCGCGGACCCCGCCCGGACGGGCCCGCAGGGGCACGACGTGTCCGGGCCGGTGCAGGTCGTCGCGCACGGACGCCGGGTCGGCGAGGACCCGCAACGTGTGCGCTCGGTCGTGGGCGCTGATGCCGGTGGTGACCCCGACGGCGGCGTCGACGGTCACGGTGTAGGCCGTCCCGCGGACGTCCTCGTTGTGGGCGACCATCGGCGGGAGGTCGAGTGCGTCAGCGATCTCGACGCTCACCGGTGCGCAGATGAACCCCGACGAGTGCGCCACGGTCCAGGCGATCCACTCGGGGGTGGCGAGTTCGGCGGAGAGGATGACGTCGCCCTCGTTCTCGCGGTCCTCGTCGTCGGCGACGATCACCGGGCGGCCGGCGGCGATGGCGGCGATGGCCTCGTCGACGCTCGACAACCCGAGCGATCCCGGGACGACGACACCGGACTCGGCGACCGCACCGGACGCAGCGACCGCACCGGAGGCACCCGCCTGCGCGGCGGGACGTGCCCCGGCGACC
>NZ_MJGQ01000057.1:2597-3650 GCF_001865095.1 Curtobacterium sp. MCBA15_013
GCGGGACGTGCCCCGGCGACCATCACCGTGCCTCCTGGCCGAGCGTGGCACCCGCGAGCGGACGCGCGTCGCCCTCGAGCGGACCCGTGGCACCCTCGAGCGGCCGCACCGCGGCGTCGAGCCGCAGCATCCGCCGGACGTGCCGGGCCAGGACGTCGGTCTCGATGTTCACCCGGTCCCCCGGCACACGGGCGCCGAGCGTGGTGGCCTCGAGCGTCTCGGGGATGAGGCTCACCTCGAACCAGGAGTCCGCGGCCGGGGTCTCCTCGGAGGACACGGCGCTGACCGTCAGCGAGACGCCGTCGATCGCGATCGAGCCCTTGTCGACGACCAGGGGGCTGAGGTCCGGCGCGAGCGAGAACCGGACGCGCCGCCAGCCGTCGCCGTCCGCGGTCTCGAGCACGGTGGCGGTGCCGTCGACGTGGCCCTGGACGATGTGCCCGCCGAGCCGGTCGCCGACCGAGGCCGCGCGTTCGAGGTTGAGCCGGTCGCCGACCGCGAGCGACCCGTGCGCGCTCATGTCGAGCGTCTGCTTCATGACGAAGGCCGTGAAGGTCTCCGGGGTCTGCTCGACGACGGTCAGGCAGACGCCGCTCGTCGCGATGGAGTCGCCGTGCCGGGCGTCCTGCACGACGACGGGCCCGCGGACGGTGAGCGCGACGGAGTCGCCGTGCTGCTCGACGGCGGTGACGGTGCCGAGTTCCTCGATGATGCCGGTGAACACTGGTGTCCTCTCAACGGGACTCCGGGGGCGTTCGACGATCGTCGGCATCGACGGACGGGTCCCACCCACGGATCGTGGGACGTCTCGTCCGCCAGCGCGCCTCCCATCCGGACTTTCACCGTCGGTCCCGGAGTTCCACCGGGTCAACCTCTGCCGGGTTCGCACCCGTCATCAGTTCGTGGACTGTCACCACCGGTTCGGACTTGCACCGACCCCGGAGCGCTTGCGTACCGGGAACGATACCCCAACCAGGTGACGGACACGTTGCGCCGGTTCCGTGGGCGTAACCGGACGTCGCGTGACCGCGCTGCGGTCCAGGAGGCGCGGTG
>NZ_MJGQ01000058.1:0-448 GCF_001865095.1 Curtobacterium sp. MCBA15_013
GCGCGGTGCGGGTCCGCCCCGGAGCCTGCGCCCGGTGGTGCTCACGGGGGTCGCGCGGCGGGTCGCGCCGGGTGTCGGGGCGGCGCGGGCGCGGGGCGGCGCGGAGCGCGGGGCGCAGGGCGCGGCGCGGGGCGCGTCAGGCGCGTCGTGCGGCCCGACGGAGGGCGCGGCGGAAGCGGCGCGGTTCGACACCGAGACCGTCGAGGACGTCGTGCGCGGCCCCCGTGAACGGATCGTCGATGCCGTCGAGCACCGCGAGCAGCACGTGGTGCGGTCGGACGCGTTCCGCCGGGCCGGCGAGCTGTGCGGCACGTGCCAGCACCCGCGCCGCGGCCGGTGTGCACGTGACCCGGTCGGGCGAGACCGGTCCGGGTGCCCCGGCGCCGACGAAGGCGCTGCTCGCGGTGCGGACGCGGTCGGGCGTGACGCCGTGCGCGTCGAGGACGTC
>NZ_MJGQ01000058.1:1112-2823 GCF_001865095.1 Curtobacterium sp. MCBA15_013
CCGTGCGCGTCGAGGACGTCGAGGAAGCGGGGCATCCCGCTGCAGAGCGTGACCGCGGCGACGAGGAGGTGTTCGGCGTCGAGGAAACCGAACCCGGTCTCCAGTGACTCCTGTTCCGCGAGGAGCACGATCTCGCGTCCGTGCCGGAGTGTGGGCAGGGCGACGGAGAGCGTGGCGATCTGCATACATGCAGAATATCTCATGTGTGAGCGGTCCACCAGAGGAGATCCCGGGCGCGATCGGTACGATCGCGACCATGGAGCAGCCCGTCGTCGGACTCGTCGTCCACCCGACCAAGAACGTGCAGGAGTCCGTCGCGACCCTGCAGCGCTGGAACGCCTCCGGCCGCGGACGCCTCGTCGCCCGCCGCGCCGACGTCCAGCGCATCGGCGGCGGGGTCGACGTGATCGGGGACGAGGACTTCACGGAGGAGGTCGACCTCGTCGTCGCACTCGGCGGGGACGGCACGATGCTCGGGGCCATGCGGCTCGTGGCGAAGCGGCCGGTGCCGGTGCTCGGGGTCAACTACGGCAACGTGGGCTTCCTCGTCGAGATCGAGCCGCCCGAGCTCGAGGTCGCGCTCGAGCGGCTGTCCGCCGGCGACTACCAGCTCGAACCGCACCACGCCCTCGAGGCCCGGCTGTTCTGGAGCGGAGCCCGCACCGACTACCTCGCGTTCAACGACCTCACGATCGTGCGACGGCCGGGCGCCGGGCAGGTGTCCGCGGACCTCAGCGTCGGCGGGCTCGGGTACGGCTACTACCGGGCGGACGCCATCGTCGCCGCGACCCCGGCCGGGTCCACCGCGTACAACTACGCCGCCGGTGGCCCCGTCCTCTCCCCCGCACTGTCCGGCTCCGTCGTGACCCCGGTCGCGCCGATGGCCGGGATCGACCGTGCCGTGGTCCTCGCCGCTCGCGAGCGCTACCGGTTCGACATCGCCGAGGGCACCCGCAGCGCAGCGCTCGAGGTCGACGGACTCGTCGTCGGCGAGGTCGCCACCGGTGCGCAGATCGACGTGCGGCTGCGGAAGGACGCCGGCAGCGTGGTCCGCCTCGACGCCGAGCGCCACGGGCGGACCGGACGCGTGAAGCTCAGCCTGCTCGACCTGCCCGTGCGACCGGACCAGCTCATCGAGCTCATCCCCCAGGACCTCCGTCAGAAGCTCGGGCGCGAGGTCGAGGAGTAGCGACCCGCGCCCTGCCCGACCCCGGGAACGTGAATGGCCCGCTCACGCCGAAGCGCGAGCGGGCCGTCCCATCACCCCACCGGATCGTCTTCCCACAGAACGACCCGGTTCCCCGTGCCGGCACTCACGCGCCGGCCGAAGTCCACTGACCTAGTCGGTCAGGTACAGCTGCATGTCCTGCGAGACCGCCTTGGCGAAGAGCCGCAGCTTGGCACGGGACTCCACACGGCTGACCGCCTGGCGGGTCGTGTGGACGATCTTCGAGATCTCGTCGAGCGTCATCGGCTTGTCGTCGTCGAGGCCGTAGCGCATGCGGATCACGTTCGCCTCGTCGCTCGGCAGTTCGGCGACGATCGAGCGGATGTCGCGGTGGAGCAGCGTCGTCTCGGTCAGCTCGTTCGGGGACGCGGCGTCCTCGTCCTCGATGAAGTCGCCGAGCTCGCTGTCGTCCGAGTCGCCGACGACCGTGTGGATCGACACCGGCTCGTGCGAGCGGCCCTTGAGGTCGACGAGCTCGTCGAC
>NZ_MJGQ01000059.1:0-1025 GCF_001865095.1 Curtobacterium sp. MCBA15_013
GGAACGTCCTGGACGGCATCGACGCGTCCGGAGCGAGCCCGCGCCTGGTCGTCGTGTCCTCGACCGCGGTCTACGACGTCAGCGACGGCGGCACGGTCACCGAGGACACCCCCGCGGACGGCGGTTCCCCCACCGCGGACGTCCTGCTGGAGGCCGAGGCGCTGCTCCGCGAGCGAGCCCCGGGGGCGGTGCTCGCTCGACTGTCCGGTGTGTACGGTCCCGGGCGGGAGCGCCTCATCGACCAGGTCCGGGGCGGAGGGGCTCGGTCGGCTCCGGCCGACGGGTCGTCCCCGCACACGAACCGGATCCACCGGGACGACGCGGCCGCGGCCCTGGTGCACCTCGCGACGCTGGACGACCCCGCACCGACGTACCTCGTGACCGACGACGAACCGGCTCGGCTCGACGACGTGTACGCGTTCCTCGCCGCCGAGCTCGGGGTCGCGGTGCCGCTGAGGGCCGAGGCCGGCGCCGGCGCTGCCGGCCGGCAGGGTGCCGGTGACAAGCGCCTGTCGAACGCCCTGCTCCGCTCGACGGGCTGGGCACCGCGGTACCCGACGTTCCGCGAGGGCTACCGCGCCGTGCTCGCCGGCGTCGGCACCCGGCATCCCTGAGCCGCCGCGCTCGGTACGATCCGGACGTGCACGAACTCGCCGTCCGGCCCCACGCCACCCCCACGCTCGTCGTCGCCGTGGCGATCCTGTCCATGTCCGGGACGGCGTTGGCGTTGCTCTGGTCGGTCATGTGGGTGCCGGTGCTCGTCACGGGGACGGGGGCTTCGCTCTTCCTGTGGCCCCTCGTGCTGGCGTTCTCGCTCCTCCCGTGGGGCGGGGTCGTCGTGGCGCTGGTGCTCGGTGTCGTCGCGCGTCGGCGTGCGGAGACCCGCGGGTCGACCGCCGTGGTCGTCACGAGCGCTGTGCTGTCGGGGCTCGCGCCGATCGCGCTGTGGTTCGGCGGACCGTTCTCGGCGGTGGCCTGACCCGCGGAGCGGCCGGGCGCCGGCACGGCGCGGCGCGGCGCGGCGC
>NZ_MJGQ01000060.1:0-225 GCF_001865095.1 Curtobacterium sp. MCBA15_013
TGGGAGGCGATCCGTGCCTCCTGGCCGCCGTCAGTCCCATGTGCGGGACGTTACGCGGTCTCGCGACTGACCAGCTTGGAGAGCACGATCGCGGACCGCGTGTGGTCCACCTGGGGTGCGAGGCGGACCTTGTCGAGGGCTTCCTCGAGCGCGGAGAGGTCCTTCGAGCGCATGTGCACGACGGCGTCGGCGCTGCCCGTGACGGTGCCGGCGTCGATGACCTCC
>NZ_MJGQ01000061.1:0-269 GCF_001865095.1 Curtobacterium sp. MCBA15_013
GGGCCCTCCGGCTCGCACTGCAGGAACGAGGAGTGACGCGATGAGCGACGACCGCTACGCCGAGTGGGACGCCGCCTACGTGCTCGGTTCCCTGCCGCCGGACGAGCGGCTCGAGTACGAGCGACACCTCGAGACGTGCGACCGCTGTGCGGCCGCCGTCGCGGAGCTGGTCGGTCTCCCGGGCCTGCTGTCCAAGCTGCCGGCCGACCAGGCGGTCGAGATCGCAGACCCGGACGGGAGGCGCGACACCGGCTCCGAGAGCACCCTCG
>NZ_MJGQ01000062.1:0-200 GCF_001865095.1 Curtobacterium sp. MCBA15_013
GCAGTGCGAGCCGGAGGGCCCGCAGCCCGTAGTGCAGCCGCGACTTCGCGGTGCCCTCGGGGATGTCGTGTCGTCGGGCGATCTCGGGGACCGTGTGTCCGAGCCAGTAGGCGTCCACCACCACCCGACGGTGGTCGGGGCTGAGCGAGGCGAGGGCGTCCGCGACGACGATGCGGTCGAGGACGGCGTCGGTGCGGTCC
>NZ_MJGQ01000062.1:871-1949 GCF_001865095.1 Curtobacterium sp. MCBA15_013
AGGACGGCGTCGGTGCGGTCCGCCTCGACCCGGTCGACGGGGGACTCGGTGCCGTGCTCACGGCGGTTCCGCGCGGACCGGGCATCGTCGACGACGAGGTTCCGGGCGACGGTGAAGAGCCACGCTCGAGCGCTGTCCGGAGCGCGTTCGAGCACGGCCGGCCGCTGCCACGCGCGGACCATCGTCTCCTGCACGACGTCCTCGACCGTGTGGCCGTCCCGCGTCAGGTGCCGGACGTACCGGGTGAGTGCGTCGCCGTGCTCCCGGTAGAGCGTCGCGAGCAGCTCGTCCGCTCCCCTGCCCGTGGCCATCACTTCGCCAGGTCGAGGGAGAACTCGACGGACCCCTTCGGATCCACCGTGACGAAGCCGAGGGACGGTGCTTCGACGCCGTAGTCCTCGAAGGTGATCGGGATGCTGCCGGCGACCTGCACGGTGCCGTCCTTCGCGACGGCGACCTGGGCGTCGGCGGTGACGGGCTGCTCGACGCCGTGCAGGTCCATCGTGCCGGTGAGCGTGACGTCCTGCGTCGAGCCGTCGAGCGCCCCGGACACGTCGACGGGCTTCGTCAGCGTGAACGTCGCCGTGGGGTGCTGGTCCGTCTGGAGCGCGGTGTCACGGAAGTAGGCGTCACGGGCGGACTCGGGCGTGCTGATCTTGGCGACCTCGACCGTGACCGTCGCCTTCGTGAGGGAGCCGCCGCTGACCTCGGCGCTGCCCTCGACGTCCTTCGTGCGTCCGACCACGTTCACATCCTGCCCCTGGAGCTTCTCGTGCACGCGGTAGCCCGCGAACGAGTCGCCGGTGCTGGTCCAGCTGCCGTCGGCCTCGGCGGCGGTGAGGGTGCCGGAGCCGCCGGACGGCGCGGCGCTGACGGAGGGGGCCGCGGCGGCCTGCCCGTTCACGGTGTTCGCGTAGATGACCGGTCCGGCGATGGCTGCGGCCGCGCCGACGACCACGACGCCGGAGGCGATGCCGATGATGACCTTGGTTCGTGTGCGGAGTCCCATGCCCTGACGACGAGACAGCGGGCCGGATCGTTCACCGGCGTTCGGCACGAGCGGCGGATCGTCCACCGG
>NZ_MJGQ01000063.1:0-345 GCF_001865095.1 Curtobacterium sp. MCBA15_013
CCGCGCCTCCAGGCCGTCGTCCGGTCGCGTCTACCGACCGATGGTCGACATGTCGGGGTAGCGGTCTCCCGTCGGCACCGGCAGCGCCGAGAGGCGCGCGATCTGGTCCGCGGTCAGGGTGAGGTCGGCTGCGCCGACGTTCTCCTCGAGTCGCGAGACCCGCTTCGTGCCGGGGATCGGCACGACGTCGTCGCCCTGCGCGAGCAGCCACGCCAGCGCCACCTGCGCCGGGGTCCCGCCGGCATCGGTCGCGATCTCCTTGACGGCGTCGACGATGCGCATGTTCTCGGCGAAGGCCTCCTCCTGGAAGCGCGGGTTCGCCAGGCGGAAGTCGTCGGCGTCCAG
>NZ_MJGQ01000064.1:0-286 GCF_001865095.1 Curtobacterium sp. MCBA15_013
GGGGTCGGTGCCGTCACCGGGAGTGGTGCCGCCACCGGGCGTCGTCGTCGAGCTGGTGCCGTCGCCGACGATGCCGATCCCGTTGCCGCCGATGGTGATCGGGAGGCTGATCACGGGTGTGATCTGGCTGCCCGAGAGCAGTCCCCCGTCACCCGAGGTGGATCCGCCCGTGGTGGGCGTCGTGGTCCCGGTCGCCGGGGCGGCGGAACCCGTGCTCGTGCCGTCACCGACGAGGCCGATGCCGTTCCCACCGATCGTCACCGGAACCGACACCACCGGGGACACC
>NZ_MJGQ01000065.1:0-541 GCF_001865095.1 Curtobacterium sp. MCBA15_013
CGGCCACGGCGTCGGCGGACCGGTACGCGCTCGTGGGCGAGCGCGGCCTCGACGTCGACCTGTCCGTCAGCGGCGAACCGTGGGGCACCCGCTTCGACTGGGGCTGCTCCTACGGCGGGAAGTCCTGGGCCGCCGACGGGTCCGTGATGTACGACCTCGTGGTCGTGCGCGACGACGGGTCCGTGCAGACCGTGGCGTCGTGGTCGGCCGCGGGCGAGGACGCCCGGGGGCTGTCCGCCTCGACCGACGTGCAGCGCGACGACATCGCCAGCGTGCAGGTGCGGCTCCGCGGCGACGACCGGGTGCTCGCGGACGTCGATCTCTGACGGATCCCGATCCGGACCAATCCGGCTGGGCGAGGGTGCCGAATCACTGACATCGACCGGGGAACACCCCGGAAGCGCTCACCAGCCGCACATCGCTGGTTCTCCACCCTGCACCAGGGTGTGTTCGGCGCGCACACAGCAGCCGCGCCGAGCGCGACAACAGCAAAGGACTGATCACCATGCGCAAGAGCCTCAAGACCTCCATCACGCTCGCC
>NZ_MJGQ01000066.1:0-188 GCF_001865095.1 Curtobacterium sp. MCBA15_013
CCCGGAGGTCGTCGGCGCCGCCGCCGGAGCAGCAGGCGCCGAGGCAGCGGGCGCCGTCGCGGCAGGAGTGGCGGCAGCGGACACGGCGTCGCCGCCGACCGCCACCGCGTTGCCCGTGGCGGAGACCGGCGCGGTCACAGAACCGGCGACCTGGGTCCCCGAGGCGATGCCGTCCGACCCGGAGGTCG
>NZ_MJGQ01000066.1:879-1484 GCF_001865095.1 Curtobacterium sp. MCBA15_013
CCCGGAGGTCGTCGGCGCCGCAGCGGGCGCAGCAGCCGAAGCCGCCGGAGCCGGAGCCGGCGCCGGTGCGGATGCCGCGGCAGCGTCGCCACCGACCGCGATCGCGTTGCCCGAGACCTGCACGGGCGCCGCGACGTCGGGCACGACCTGCGTCCCCGAGGCGATGCCGTCGGCACCCGACGTGGACGGTGTCGCGGCCGGAGCCGAGGACGACGGTGCGGCCGGGGCCGCGGGCGCTGCGGGCCGGGTGATCGACGACACCGCGTCGCCGAGGACCCCGAGTGCGTTGCCGGTCGCGGACACCGGCGCGTCGATCGACGGCGCCACCTGTGTGCCCGAGGCGGTGCCGTCCGCTCCGGAGGTCGTCGCCGCGTTCGCCGCGACCGCACCCCCGAGCGTCAGACCGCCGACGAAGAGGGCGAACCAGAGCCCTCTCGAGACGTACTTGTTCATGATCGTTGCTCCCTGATCGAGATGAGATGTGGACCGACCGCGATGGCGGCCGGTGGTGCGTGCCTGCCGTGTCGGACAGGCGCACCGATCTCAGTCAGGGGCGACGTCGTGCTCGCCGACGATGGACGCGGGGACCGCGTCGTCGGCGATGG
>NZ_MJGQ01000066.1:2177-2490 GCF_001865095.1 Curtobacterium sp. MCBA15_013
GACCGCGTCGTCGGCGATGGTGCCGCGTGACCCCGCGGCGAGGGAGACCTGGTCGTCGGAACCGACGATGCCGACGGCTGCTGCCGACCCGGCGGAACCGGCAGCGCTGCCACCGAGGGCACCGGTGGCGGAGCCGTCCGCGGGGCCGCCGAACGTGACGCCGTGGCCCTCGGGGACGAGGAGTGCCCGGCCGCCGAACGTCGCGTCCTGCACGCCCGGTGCAGCGGCGGCGCTCGCGCCTCCGGCGAGCACGGAGGCCCGCACGGTGGCGACGGCGTCCGTCCGCTCAGCAGCGCTCCCCGGCGCCACGGCG
>NZ_MJGQ01000066.1:3192-3334 GCF_001865095.1 Curtobacterium sp. MCBA15_013
GCGCTCCCCGGCGCCACGGCGGCCGGCGCGACAGCGCTGGCGGCGCCCGGGGACGTGAGCGACGGTGTCGACGCGACCGGGGCCGTGGACGTGCCGCCCACCGGAGCGGTGGGGAGGCCGACGACGGGATCCGTGCCTCCTG
>NZ_MJGQ01000067.1:0-82632 GCF_001865095.1 Curtobacterium sp. MCBA15_013
GATCAAACTCTCCGTAAAAAAATTACAACCAACACCCGAAAGCGTCAGCGAGTTGATTCTGACTGTTGACTGTCTACTGACAATCTTCAATCCAAAAGGAATTGTCTCCGACGATCACAACCGAAGCTGATCACGCACGGGGTCAATAAATTGGCATTGACAATGTGCACGCTGTTGAGTTCTCAAGGACCAGACGCACTCCCCACTCGACCCCGAAAGAGGTTCCGCCAGAGAGGCTTTTGGCTTTCGTTGCCCGGGGAAGAACCGTGGTGGACAAGATCTCCGGGTCTGTGACCAGGTGACCGTCTCGGCCGTTCCGTTCTCCGCCTCAGCGGCAACGAGTGATTACTTTACGCAGAGGTGAACGGCAGCACCAACCCGGGCCACATCCCGGGCGTGTCGGGTCTGCGAGGCCCGGAAACACGCGGATCGCGCGGTGCGGGCCGAGCCGACCCGCGCCGAGAACGACGGAAGGCACGGTGCGAACCCGCACCGTGCCTCCCGAACGAACCGAACCGGCCCGAACCGGACCGAACCGGACCGACCTACTCGGCCGCAGCCAACTGCCCGCACGCACCGTCGATCTCCTTGCCGCGGGTGTCGCGGAGGGTCGTCGGGATGCCGGCGGCGTTGAGTCGGCGGACGAACTCGTCCTGCACGTGGACCTCGGAGGAGGTCCAGACCGAGCCGGGCGTCGGGTTGAGCGGGATCGGGTTCACGTGCACCCACCCCTTGCCGCGCTTGTTCAGCTTCTCGGCGAGCAGGTCGGCACGCCACGCGTGGTCGTTCATGTCCTTGATGAGCGCGTACTCGATCGAGACACGTCGGCCTGTCTTGACGAAGTAGTTGTGGGCGGCGTCGATCGCCTCGTCCGCCTTCCACTTCGAGTTCACCGGGATGAGCTCGTCGCGGAGTTCGTCGTCGGGCGCGTGCAGGGAGAGCGCGAAGGTGACGGGGATGTCCTCGTCGGCGAGCTTGTTGATCGCGGGGACGAGCCCCACGGTCGACACGGTGATGCCGCGGGCGCTCATGCCGAGGCCGTTCGGTTGCGGCGCGACCATGATCCGCACGGCGTCCATCACGCGCTTGTAGTTCGCGAGCGGCTCCCCCATGCCCATGAACACGATGTTCGTGACGCGCTCGGCGTCGACGCGGTCCTTCCCGCCCTTGCGGGGATCACCGCCGAGCTCCCCCGCGGCGATGGCGGCGTTGGCACGGACGATCTGCTCGATGATCTCGGCCGTGGACATGTTCCGGGTCAGCCCGGCCTGCCCGGTCGCGCAGAACGGGCAGTTCATCCCGCACCCCGCCTGGGACGAGACGCAGAGCGTGATGCGCCCCGGGTACCGCATGAGCACCGACTCGACCAGCGCCCCGTCGTGGAGCTTCCAGAGGAACTTGATCGTGTCGCCCTTGTCCGTCGCCAGACGACGGGTCTCGGTGAGGAGGGGCGGGAGCATGCCCGCCACGAGTTCCTCACGCTGGGCGGCCGGCAGGTCGGTCATCTGCGCGGGGTCGGACGTGTAGTGCGTGAAGTAGTGAGTCGAGAGCTGCTTGGCGCGGAACTTCGGCAGCCCCAGCTCGACGACCTTCGCCTCGCGCTCGGCGACCGTCATGTCGGCGAGGTGCACGGGCGGCTTGCCACGCTTCGGGGACGCGAACTGCAGCAGCGGCCGGCCGTCGGTCCCGGTGGCCTGCGTCCAGCCCTCGGTGCGCGGACGCACCTGCGGACGAGCAGAGCGCTGCTCTTCGAAGGGGGTGCGGGTCTCGGAGGCCATCACTCCAGTTTACGGGACGACGACGCCCCGCGGGTGCCGGTCAGCTGCCGGCGGGGAGCACCCGGGCGAAGTGGTGCGCCGCGGAGTACATCGGCACGATGTCGACGACCGCGCCGGGGTGCGGCGCCTGGAGCACCAATCCGTCGCCGAGGAAGATGCCGACGTGGTCCTCGTTGTCGTACACGACGAGGTCGCCGGGCTGCGCCTCGGACTCCGGGATCGTCGTCGCGGCGGCGTCCTGCGTCGGGACGTAGTGCACGAGCGGGATCCCGACGGCCGCGTACGCGACCATCGTCAAGCCGGAGCAGTCGATGCCCTCGTGGCTCGCGCCGCCCTCGACGTACGGGTCGCCCATGTACTGCAGGGCGGTGGAGACCACGGTCGCCCGGTCGCCACCGGCGGAGAGGACCTTCGAGATCGCGTCCTCCGCCTGCTGGGTGCTGACGCCGAACTTCGTCACGATCGTCGGGTAGGACACCACGGTCGTGGTCGTCGTCATGCCGTCGGTTGACACCACGGGGACCTCGACGTCCCGCGCGACGGTGTAGGTCTGCGTGTGCTGCGAGGTGGTCGTCCCGTGGTGCGCGTCGGTCGACGGGGTCGCGGCGTTCGCCGGGACCGCGAGCGTCAGGCTCGAGGTGATGGCCAGTGCGGGCGCGAGGAGCACCGCTGCGCGCTTCGCGTTGGCAGCCCGGCGGACGTGCCGCGGGTCGACCGCCCGTTCGGCGCGGAGCGCTGCGGACCGGGACAGCACGGCCGCTCCGGCGACGGCCGTCGAGGCGACCGGGCGGGTGTTCGACAGGGACACGCTGCGCGCCGGCTTCTCGTGCTCCACGAAGGTCGAGCGGGCCACGGCGGGGCCGAACGCGGAACGACGTCCGCGGGGACGGCGCAGTTCGACGGCTTCGGTGGTGGCCGCGCCGTCGGGGGCTGCGGGCAGTGCGTGGCGTCCCATGGTTCCTTCCGGGTCGGACGAGCCGGCCCGAGCAGATGACGAGGCGACTCGGGAAGATAACGTATTGGTCACGAACCTGGGCCCCACTGGGCACTCGCCGCGGGTTCCTGCAGTTCGTCACAGGCTCGGGCGTTCCTCGCAGCCCGTTCAGAACCGGCCCGCACCGCTCCGGACGCGGCTCAGGCGGGGGTGGGCCGCATGACGGCGGCGATCCGCGCCTCCCGAGCCCGTGCCAGGTCGTCGAGGCGGGCCGCCAGGGCGCGCACCGACTCGTCGACCGGCGCGTCCCCCGAGATGTCCCCCGGGAGCGGCGCCCCGGCGGTGACCGCGAGCGGGAGGATGCCCGCCCAGACCGCGTGGTCCTCGGCGTCGTCGACCGACTCGCCGACGCCGGCGGCGCGGATCTTCACGCTCGCGTGCTCGAGGGGCAGCTGGAGGACCTGGGTGGCACGGACCTCCTTGGCGGTCATCTCGCGGACCTCGTCGCGGCGTCCGGGCATGAGGTGGTCGGCGACCTGCCAGAGCGCTTCGGTCCGCAGGTCGTCCGGCACCACGGTGGCGTTGCCGACGACCACGGCGCTGCGGTAGTTCGCGGAGCTGTCGAAGGTCGAGCGTGCGAACACCAGGCCGTCGACGTGGGTCACCGTGGCGCTGACGGGGACTCCCGCGGCGCCGGCGTCGAGGAAGAGACCGCCGCCGGTCGAGCCGTGCAGGAGCAGGACGCGGCCGGCGCCGAGGTCGCCGACGCCGCAGAGGAACGGCAGGACGAGCGGGTGTCCGTCGCGGACGAAGCCGACGTGCGCGACGATCGCCTCGGCGAGGATCGCGTCGAGGTCGGCGGCGTCGTGGGACTGGCGGTCGCGGAGACGGCGGACGGCCAGCGACGGGACGGCGGGGTCGGACGGGAGGCTCGTGGTGCGCATGCGGGCAACGCTAGGGTCAGGACCGGTCCGGTTCGTGGACCAGATCGGGAGTGCTCAGGTGGACCAGTTCGGGAAGACCGCCGGGGTCGTCGCGCGCGTCCGGGCGATGGTGCAGGACGGGACGCTGGTGGCCGGCGACGCAGTGCCGTCGACCCGCGTCCTCGCGGCGGAGCTGGGGGTGGCGCGGGGGACGGTGGTCGCGGCGTACGAGCAACTCGACGGCGAGGGGTGGATCCGGACGCGGCAGGGTGCGGTGGCGCGGGTGGCGGCGGGGGTCGGTGCGGGCCACTGGCCCACCGAGCACACTGCGCGCGACGCGACGGGGCACGCGGACGGCTCGGCGAGCACCGGCGCGGACCTCCTCGACGCCCGCCCCGGGATCCCCGCCGTGACGGCGATCGCCGCCCGCGACTGGCGGGCCGCCTGGCGCGCCGCTGCGGACGCCCCGCTCCGCAACGCACTGTCCGACCCGGCCGGCCTCCCGGAGCTCCGCGCGCAGATCGCTGCCCAGCTCGGCCTCGCTCGCGGGTTCGCGCCGGAGATCGGCCGGGTCGTGGTCACCGCCGGCACGGCCGAGGCGCTCTCGCTCGTCACCGAGGGACTCCGGAACCGCCTGGGTCGGGCGCCGGTCGTCGCCGTCGAGGATCCCGGCTACCGCTCCGGACGTCGGGCGATGACGAGCGCCGGAGCCACCCTCGTGGGTGTCCCGGTGGACGGCGACGGGATCGACGTCGACGTCCTCGGCCGCATCGGCCCGGTGGACGCGGTCATCGTCACGCCGACGCACCAGTACCCGCTCGGCTCGGTGATGCCGGTGGCACGACGGCTCAGCCTGCTCGACTGGGCGACACGCACCGGGGCGGTCGTGGTCGAGGACGACTACGACTCGGAGTTCCGGCACCGCGGCTCCCCCGTCCCGGCGCTGGCGGCACTCGACGCGACGGGCGTCGTGGTGCACGTCGGCGGGTTCTCGAAGACCCTCGATCCACGGCTGCGCTGCAGCTACGTGGTCCTGCCACCGGGGCCGGTGCACGAGGCCGTCGCCGCCTCGCGCCTCGCTCGCGGACCCGTGGTGGCGGAACCCGTGCAGATCGCGCTCGCGCACCTCCTCCGCACGGGCGCCCTCCGCCGTCACCTCGGCCGCGTGCGCCGGGACTACACGCACCGGCGCGAGCGGGTCGCGACGCGCGTCGCAGCGGTCGCGGGCCTGGAGGCGCGTGCCCTGGACGGCGGGCTGCACGCGGTCCTGACGTGGTCGGGTCGGGCGGCGGGGCGCGACGTGGTCGCCCGGATGGCGCGGTCCGGTGTGCTGGTGAGCGCGCTGGAGGAGTACGAGGTGTCGCCGGGGAGCGCACCGGCGGGGATCGTCCTGGGCTACGGCGCGCTGACGCTGCCGCAGCTCGATCGCGCACTCGACGTCCTGCTCGAGGTCCTGCGGGTCAGGGGCGACTGAGCCGCAGGTGGGCCCGCACCCGGTCCTGCACGGCGCTGGCGTCCGGGTGGTCCCAGAGCGCGAAGTGGGTGCCGCCGGGCAGGACGAGGAGCTCCGCGCCCGGGACCTCGTCCGCCGCCCGGACGCTGTTGGACGGCGGGACGTCGACGTCCGCGTCACCGTGCAGGAGCAGCGTCGGGGCCCGGACGGCTCCGAGGTCGAGGTCGGTGACCGCGCCGAGGTTCCGGACGTCGGCCTCCCACCCGGCACGGTGCGGGCCCGCGGTGTTGCCGGTGCGGGCGAGGTCGAGCAGGAACGTGCGACGCTCCGGGTCGCGCAGGATCCCGCGGACGTGCTCGCGGAGCCGTCGACCGCGCAGCGAGCTCACGCCCGAGACCGCGAGGCGCACGACGACGCCGGGCACCAGTCGCGCGGCGGCCCGGGCGAGCGCGGCACCGAGGAGGGTGCCGCCGACCAGGCGCTCCGGTGCGGAGACCTCCGGGGGCGTCCAGGGACCGGTCAGTCCGGCCGCCACGACGAGGGAGTGCACCCGATCGGGGTGGCGGACGGCGAACCGGTAGGCGGCAGGGGCTCCGCCCGACCAGGCGAGCACCGCCACGCGGTCGATGCCGAGCGCGTCGAGGACCTCGGCGTACCGATCGGCCTCGTCGTCGAGCGAGTCGTGGCCGGGTCGGACCCGGGTGCCGAGGTACCCGGGACGTGAGAGCGTGACGACACGGAAGTCGGCGGACGGCAGGAACCGCGCCATGATCTCGGCGACGTCGATCCCGCCGGGGGTGCCGTGCACGACGAGGACGGGAGCGCCCGCGCCGCGGACGGCGAACTCGGTGTCGTCGGTGACGACGGGACGCGTCTCTGGTGGCATCACCCGACGATATCCGCGGCGGCGATGAGTCGTCTCCGACCGCGGAGGGTGTCCCCCGGGTACTCGCCGTACATCGAGAAGTACGAACCCGAGAAGCGCCCCATGTGCCGGAAGCCGCAGGAGTGCGCGACTGTGGCCACGGAGGTCTCGCGGGGGTCCGCGAGCTGCAGGCCGAGGCGGGCCTTCTCGAGGCGCAGGTCGCGGAGGTACGCCATCGGGGTGCTGCCCTCGCGCCGTTGGAACCCCTCCTGCAGGGTCCGGACGCTGACCTCGGCCGCGGCGGCGATGTCGGTGGCGGCGATGGTCCGGTCGAAGTGCGCGTACATGAACGCCTTCGCACGTTCGACCGTCCCGGCGGGCGCAGCGGTCCCCCGGCGGTCGGCATCAGAGCGGAAGGCGCCGAGCACCGCCTCGGCGAGCCGCAGGTCGAGCGCGGCCCGGTCGGCGTCGACCACGGCGACGTCGAGCAGCGGACGGGCGACCTCGCGCAGCACGGCCTGCAGCGGCGCGAGGCGTTCGGCGGACACGGTCACGGGGAAGGCGAGGGGCACGGGGGCGGCGTCGGTGCCCACGACCGCGACGGCCTCGAGGAAGTCCGCGTCGAAGTGCACGAGGTGCTTCGTCCCTGCCGGTGCCGAGACGTGGAAGGGGCGTCCGGCCGGGTACATCACGGGCACGCCGGCGCGGAGGAGCACGTCGTCGTCCACCACGATGCCGCCCTCGACCGACCACGCCAGCAGGTACTGCCGTTCGGGTGCGAGGAAGCCGGACCGTGCGGCGGACACCGACGACGTCCGGAGGCTCAGGCGGCCGTCCCCGGTGGCGCGGTAGCGGAAGCCGAACGGCGACGAGGAGGGGGCGAAGGCCATGTCGTGACCGTCGTACACGCCGCGGTAGAACTCGAGTGCTTCATCGGGGTCGGTGCCGCTCTGGAGGACTTCCCGGACAGAGGTCCGACGGACCTCCGCGGTCGAGGACTCCGCCGGCGGCCGGTCCGCCGCGGGGATCACCGTCGCTCCGGACCACCAGGCGATCGCTCCCCGACGAGGTCGGCGAGCGACGGCTCGGACTCGACGGGGACGGCCCAACCGCGGCGTGTGGCCCGTCGGAGGTGTCGGTACGTGGTCACCCGCACCGGCTGGACGTCGGCGTTCGACTCGTAGCTGCTCAGTTCCTGGCTGCTCATGGCGTGCTCCCTGCTCGCGAGCCCGGCTCCGCCTCGGCCTCGTGGATGCCGACGTCCAGAACGGCCTCAGGGTCAAGGAGGTGCCATCGGAGCGTCGGGAGGACGCGGATCGATGCCGTCTTCTCCAGCGACGGTACGCGCGTGCCGGACAGCCCACGTGGACCGGACACCCAGCCCGCGCTATCCGGACGGACCGCTGTCGGCACGGACTGGATTGTTCGCATACAATGCAAACATGTTGATCACCGTCGACCCCGGAGCGCGGGCATCGCTCGCGGACCAGGTGGCCGCCCAGATCCGGCACGCGATCGCCCGCGGCGAGTTCCGGAACGGCGAGCGGCTGCCGTCCGCGCGCGAACTCGCGGCCGCCGTCGACGTCAACATGCACACGGTGCTGCGGGCCTACGCCCAGCTGCAGGACGACGGGCTCATCGAGCTGCGCCGGGGCCGCGGCGCCACGGTGCTGCGGTCGGGCAACGCGTCGTTCGACCGGCTGCGGTCGCTGGTGGTGGAGCTCCGTGAGCAGGCGGAGACCCTCGGGGTCCCGCTCGACGACCTGTACGCGATGATCAAGGGGGCACGATGACGACTCGGACGATGGGGACCGGCGCACGACTGGCCGTGGTGGGACCGAGCGCGGCGGTGGCCGTCGCGCTGGTCGTCACGGCGCTCACGCTCGGACCCGCGCTGCCGGCACGGGTGGCGACGCACTTCGGCGCGGACGGTGTCGCCGACGCCTGGGGGTCGCCGTGGCCGTTCTTCTGGGGGTCCCTCGTGGTGGCCCTGGTCGCCGCCGGACTCGCGGTGGTGGCGCTCGGACGCAGCGACCGACGGACGTGGGCGACCCTGCTGCTGGTGGCGAACCTCCTGAGCGGGTCCGTCGCGACCGCGTGGATCGCCGAGGCGATCGTGAACCGCGTCGACGACCCGACGTTCCCGGTGTGGTGGGCCGCCCTCACGCTCGCGGTCGGTGTCGCCGTGGCGGTGCCGCCGACGATCGCGCTCGTCCGGACGGCAGCGCCGGTCCCCGCGCACGACGTCCCTCCGTTGGACGTCCCGACGGACGCCCGGGTCGCCTGGCGTGCACGGGTCGGCAGCCCCTGGTTCGCGGGGCTCGGCGTGGTCCTCGTCGTCGGCGGCGTCGTCGCGGCCTGGGCCACCGCGTCGGCGTCCGGCGACATCGGCGCGGCCGCGGTGTCGGGCGGGCTGCTCGTCCTCGCCGGGATCGCGGTGGCGGTGCTCGCGCGGGTCGAGTGCACGGTCGATCGACGCGGCCTCCGGCTGACCTCGACGTGGACGCGGATCCCCCTCGTGCGGGTCCCGCTCGACCGCATCGAGTCGTGCGGGTGGGAGCAGGTGTCGCCCGGGCAGTGGGGCGGGTGGGGCTACCGGATCTCCGGCCGGGGTGTGGCGTACGTGGTCCGTTCGGGGCCGGGGCTCGTCGTCCGGCTCCGGGGCGGCGGAGCGCGGGTGGTCACGGTCGCCGATGCCGAGCGCGGTGCGGCGGCGCTCGGCGCGCTGCTCGCGGCACGCGGGCACGCCTGACCCCGGGGCGCGTGCGCTCTTCGTGAGCAGGAATGGTCGGGTCGGTCGAGCGGACCCGACCATTTCTGCTCACCATCGAGCAGCGCGGCGGGGCGCGGGAGCGGGGCGCGGGGGGGGGGGGCGCGGCGCGGCGCGGCGCTACAGGCTCGTCATGCCGCCGTCGACGCGGAAGAGCGCGCCGGTGGCGTAGGACGACTCGTCGCTCGCGAGGTACACCATGATGCCGGTGACGTCGTCCGGGGTCCCCGCCCGGCCGAGCGGCGTCCGGGACACGATCGCCGCGCGGGACTCGGGGTCGCCCGAGATCGCCTGGACGAGCGCCGTCTCGGTGTAGCCCGGCACGACGGTGTTGGCGCGGATGCCGTCACGGGCGTAGGCCATCGCGGTCGCCCGGACGAGCGCGTGGACGCCGCCCTTCGTGGACGAGTAGGCGGCGAAGTCGGCACCCTCGCCGTTCAGGCCGGTCGGCGACCCCGTCACGATGACGGACCCGCCGCCACCGGCCGCGAGCATCGCCCGGACGGCGTGCTTCACGGTGAGGAAGGTGCCGGTCAGGTTCACCGCGAGCGTGCGGTTCCAGGTCTCGAGCGAGACGTCGGCGACCTTGGCGTCGTGGCCGAAGAGCTGCACGCCGGCGTTGGCGACGACGACGTCCGGCACGGCGCCGCGGGCGACCAGGGTGGCGAAGCCGGCCGCGACGCTCGACTCGTCCGCGATGTCCACGGTGAGCGCGATCGCCGAGTCGGCAGTGGCAGCCGTGGACGCAGATGCAGCAGCAGCAGTGGCAGCAGCGGCGTCCCGGTCCGCGTACACGACCCGCGCCCCCTCGGCCACGAACCGGTCCGCGATGGCCCGCCCGATCCCCGATCCGGCCCCGGTCACCAGGGCGGTCTTCCCGGTCAGTCGTCCGGCCATGCCTGCGCTCCGTCCTCGGGGCGGCAGTGCCCCGTCCTCGGAGCGACGTCGCTCCTGGACACATCATTGCGCAACCGGTTGACCGACTGGTAGCAAAGGGACATGACCGACGACGGTGCGTGGGCGGACTCGACCGCCGAGGACGTGCTCGCCGTCGGACCGTGGCGGGTGACCCTCCGCGGCGCCGAGCTCGCCGACGTCAGTCACGACGGGGTGCCGGTGCTGCGCGGCATCCGGTTCGTCACCCGCGACCAGGACTGGCGCACCGCGGACGACACCGTCACCCGCCGGACGACCGACGCCGCCGCCGAGGCCGAAGCCGAAGCCGAAGCCGACGCGACCGACGAACACGGGCACGCGCGGGCCCGCGCCCGCGCCCGCATCGAGGTGACGAGCGCCTTCGACGGCGCCGAGGTCCTCCGCACCACCCTCGACCTCACGATCGACGGCGACACCCTGCACGTCGACGCGACCGCCACCACGACGGCGCCGTTCCGCCGCAACCGCATCGGCCTGGTCGTCCTGCACCCGCCGACCCTCGCCGGCACCCCGTTCACGGTCCGTCACCCGGCAGTGCCCGCCACGGCGCACACGTTCCCGCTGTGGATCGCCCCGCACCAACCCGCGACCGACGTCGCCGGGTACGCCTGGACGACCGGCGGCACGGACTGCACGCTCGACCTCACCGGCGACGTGTTCGAGATGGAGGACCAGCGCAACTGGACCGACGCGTCGTTCAAGACCTACTCGACGCCGCTGGCCGAGCCCTTCCCCGTCGCGCTCGACGCCGGTGCCGTCGTCCACCAGGCGCTCACGCTGCGCGCGGTGCGACGACCGGGAGGCGCGCCCTCCCCCGCCCCGGACCTCGCCGCGCTCGACGGGCCGGCCCCGACCTCCGTGGTCACCCCGCCCCCGACCCTCCAGCTGCTGGCCGCCTCCGCCCCGGCCGCTGCGCGCCCGGACGACGCGGCACTCCCCGGCGGCGTGCCGATCCTCGTCGAGCCCGTCCTCGGCGACCCCGACGTCGCCGCGGTGCTCGCCTCCGCCCGGCGGGACGCCCGAGCGGTGCTCGCCTCCGCCCGGCGGGACGCCCGAGGCGCGCCGCTCGACGTGCGGTTCGTCACCGACGACCCGGCCCTGCTGCGCGCCGCGGTCGACGAGGTCCTGGCGTCCGGGCCGGTGGTGCGCATCGGCGCGTTCGACCCGTCGTCGCACGTGACGACCACGGCGCTGCAGCGGGCGCTCCGAGAGGCAGCGGCCGCACACGAGGGACTCGACGTCGTGGCGGGGACACGCGCGCACTTCACCGAGCTGAACCGCACGATCGACCTGTTCGGCGACTGGGACGGTCCGCTCACGTTCAGCGTGACGCCGCAGATGCACGACCGCAGTCGTGCCCAGGTGACCGAGTCGATCCGGATGCAGCGCTGGGTGGCGATGAGCGCCTCCAGGCTGGCCGCCGGCAGGCCGCTCCACGTCGGGCCGGTGACGCTGCGTCCGCGGTTCAACGCCGTGGCGACGTCGCCGCGTCGGGCCGTGACCGACGCGTCGGTCGAGGCCGGCTACGGGCCGCAGTCCGTGCCGGACGCGACGGATCCGCAGCAGCACTCCGCCGCCGCCGCCGCGTGGTTCGCCGCGGCCGTGCAGGCGCTCACGGTGCCGGGAGTCGCCTCGATCACACTCGCCGAGGTGTGGGGACCGAGGGGAACGCCCCGCCGGAAGGGGGTCGGCGGGGCGTTCCGGTCTCGGGTATCGATCAGCGCTTGACGGCGTCGATCTTGAGCATCTTGGCGATGACGCTGTCGAGCTCGCTGTCGTCGAAGACCTGCTTCCAGTCCTCCTTGATGAGCTTCTCGCGCCCGTAGCCCATCGCGATGTGGCAGGCGTCCGAGAACGGGTTCGAGCCGCGCAGGCCGTTGGTCAACGCGATCCAGGTGTGACCGTAGAGCATCGCGCGGGCGGCCTCGCGGGGCACGCCGACACCGGTGACGGTCTCCTCGAGGGCGTCGTTGAGGAAGTCGCCGATCATGCAGGCGATGGTCTCGACGAGCGTCGGCTCGAGGACGGCGAGCTGCTTCACCGTGACCCAGTGCACCTGGATGACGGGCGCGTACATGGTCGTGATGACGGCCTCGGCGATCGCCTTGGCGGCGTCACCCTCGTCGCCGAGCGACTCCGACGCGTCGAAGGCGGCGATGACCTCCTGCGGGGCGGCGATGCCACCGAAGGTGTCGTCCCACTCCTCCTTGGTGGTGCGCTCGAGGAACACCGACGGGTGGCACGGGTGCGCCACGGCGTAGTGGATGTCCTCGCGCTTCGCGAGCAGCCCTGCGTAGGCGGCGGCCGGGTCGAGGGTCAGGATGCTGGCACCCGACTTCATGACGGGGACGAGCTGCTCGGAGATGCTGCCGAGCAGGACGTCCGGCACGGCGAGGATCACGACGTCGGCGACCTTGGCGGCCTCGACGCTGTCGGTGAGCGACCGGCCGAGGGCCTCGATGCGCTCCTGCCCGGCGGGCGAGGCCTCGCTGTAGAGCGTCGTGTACTCGCTCTTGGCGAAGTTGTTCGAGACGCGGGTGCCCATCTTGCCGCCGGCACCGATCACGGCGACGGTGACGTCGGCCGTACCGGATCCGGCAGCGACGGTGTGGGGGGTGGTGACGGTGTCGGTCATGATTCCTTGCTCCTGATGTACTCGATGGTGTGTTCGGTCCACGCCGCCTCGATGCGGGTGGTGGTCTGTGCCGGGTCGCCCGTGCTGCCGAGGGCCTCGTCCTGCCAGGGCAGCCAGAACTCGACCACGCGGTTGATGCCCCGTGCGTCGGGGTCGATCGCGGCGCGGACGGCGTCGTAGTCGAGGAGACCGGTGCCGGTACGGACGCCGGTGTACTGGAACCCGACCCAGCCCGGTGAGCGGGTGAACCCGGAGTCCTTGACGTGCCAGTTGCGGGTGTACGGGGCGGCCGCGGCGACCACGTCGGCGGGGTGCTCCAGCCGCGCGACGGTGTTCGCCGGGTCGAGGCAGATCCCGAGGTGGTCGGAGCCGACGGCCCGGACGACGGCGACGAGGTCCTCGGTGGCGACGACCTCGTAGGTCTCGAGCGCGAGCGTCACCCCGGCGGCCTCGTACGCGGGGAGCGCCTGGCGCAGTCGGCGTTCGGTCTCGAGGGCGTCGGGCTGGTCGTCGCCGCTCGTCCACATGCTCCGCACGAGGGTCGCACCGAGCGCCTGCGCGACGTGCAGGTACCGCGCGAGGTGCTCCGGGTGGGTCCCACGGGTGCCGACCTCGAGCGCGAGGCCGAGCTCGTCGGCCAGTGCCCGGATCGCGGCCAGTCGGTCGTCCGAGGCGGTGTCGAGCGGCAGGTGGTCGCAGATCTGGAAGAGGTCGACACCGTCGTGCGCCGCCGCGTCCCGCATCGCGTCGTCGAGCGACATCGGTTCCGGCACGCGGTCGGACATGCGCCAGAAGTAGGCGTAGGTGGAGAGGCCGAGCAGGGAGGTCATGCGGTCGCCCCCAGCTGCCCGGCTTCGTCGAGGATGGTCCGGATCGCGGCGGGGTCGTGGGCGAACCGTCCGAGGAACAGCCCGCCGATGCGCCCCCGCCCACGGGTGAGCAGGCCCGGTCCGGCGCTGCCGCCGTAGATCGCGACGGAGCCGGCGAGCTCCGGTCGGGAGGCGAGGTGCTCCTCGATCCCGGCGAGGACCGCGACGATGTGCTCGTCGGGCGCGGGCGCCGGGGCGCCGATCGCCCACACGGGTTCGTACGCCGCGACGACCGGCCCGGAGAGACCGTCCGCGGTCGCGGTCGCCAGGAACCGGTCGAGCTGCGCGGTCACGTCCGCCACGGCGGTCTCACTGGAGGCGCGAGTGGTCTCCCCGACGCAGATCAGGGGCCGCAGGCGGTTGCGGAAGGCGGCGTGCACCTTCCCGGCGATCTCCTCGTCCGTCTCGTGGAACAGGGAGCGCCGCTCCGCGTGCGCGATCTCGACGAGCGCGACGCCGATCTCGCGCAGCTCCGCACCGGACACCTCGCCGGTGAAGGCGCCGGTGTCCGCCCAAGCCAGGTCCTGCGCGCCGAGCGTCACGGGGGCGTTCCCGATCACCTCGCGCACCGGGACGAGCGCGGGGAACGTCGGGATGACGAAGAGCTCGACGGCGCCGGACCGCACCGCGGGGTGGGTCCGGGCGATGTCGGCCACGGCGGCTGCCCACTCGAGCGTCCGGGCGTGGGAGAAGTACATCTTCAGCGACACCCCGATCGTGAGCGGGGCGGCTGCCGTGGACGCGGGCATCAGGCGTCGGTCCCGACCGGGGCCGACCCGTCGGCAGTGCTCGTTTCGTACGAGCAGATTGCCTGCACCTTCTCCGCGCTCGCGGACGACGTGTCGAAGGTGTAGCCGAGCCACTCCTTCGCCATGCGCCGGGCGACCTCGACGCCGACGACGCGCTGGCCCATGCAGAGGACCTGGGCGTCGTTCGACAGGATCGAGCGCTCGACGCTGAACGAGTCGTGCGCGGTGACGGCCCGGATGCCGGGGACCTTGTTCGCGGCGATCGCGACGCCGAGACCGGTGCCGCAGATCAGGATCGCCCGGTCCGCCTCGCCGCTCGCCACCATGCGTGCTGCGTCGACGGCGACGTGCGGGTAGGCGGTGTGCCCGTCCGCGTCGACGCCCACGTCGACCACGGACTCCACCCGCGGATCGGCGAGCAGATCGGCCTTGATGATCTCCTTGTAGTCGAACCCGGCGTCGTCGGAGCCGACGACGATGCGGAACTGCTGCTCGGTCATGGGGTCTTCCTTACTTCTCGGAGAGCGTCGCGAGGACCGCGGCGGTGATGAGGGCGAACGAGATCGCACCGGCGTCGGGGGTGCCGACCGCGTCCTCGCCGTGGGTCCGGGCGCGGCCCATCCGCGGCAGCAGGTCGGCGGTGGCGTCGGCCGCGGTCGTGGCGGCGGCGGACGCGGCGGACCAGGCGGTGAGCAGGTCGTCGCCGGCCGCGGTGCGGGCGGCGAGGACCTCGTCGAACGGGACGAGCGCGTCGACCATGGTCTTGTCGCCCGGGACGGCCCCGAACGCGAGGACGGCCTCGGCGGCCGCGTGCACGGCGTCGGCGACGGTGGTGGCCGACGGGCGCGAGGTGTCCCCGAGGACGCGACCCAGTGCCTCCAGGGCCGCACCCCAGATCGCACCGGACGTGCCACCGGCCTTGTCGGACCAGGCGTCACCGGCGATCGCGAGGACCGAGCCGGCACCCGCGCCGCGTGCTGCGGCGTCCTGCGCCGCCGCGTCCGCCGCGGTGGAGCCGCGCTGCATGCCGATCCCGTGGTCGCCGTCGCCGGCCACGGCGTCGATGCGGCCGAGTTCGTCGGCGTGGGCGTCGATCGTCGCGCGCACCGCCGTGATCGCCGTCGCGATGCGGGTCGCGGCCACCCGGGACTCGTCGGTGCCGACGGTCACGGGGACGACCACGCCGGCCTCGAGGACGTCGGAGGACACGGGCTCCTGCGGGACGGCACCGCCCTTGCGGTAGGCGGGACTGTCGGCCGGGGCGGCCCAGAGTTCCTCGAGCTCGTCGTCGAGCCAGAAGAGGGTGAGCGAGACGCCGGCCATGTCGAAGCTCGTGACGAGTTCGCCGACCTCGGGCTCGACGACGACTGCGCCGGCCGCGGTCAGTCGGCGCTGCACGGCGTCGAAGACGACGAAGAGTTCCTCGTACTTGACGGAACCGAGGCCGTTGAGGATCGGGACGACGCGTGCCCCGTCGACTGCGACACCGGACGGCAGCTCGGTGAGCAGCTTGTCGACGAGCAGGTCCGCCAGTCCGGACGCGGTGGGGACGTCGGCTTCGTCGATGCCGCGTTCGCCGTGGATGCCCATGCCGATCGCCATGCGGCCCTCGGGGACGGTGAACAGGGGTTCGTCCGCGCCGGGGAGCGAGCAGCCGGAGAACGCGACGCCGAAGCTGCGGGTGCGGTCGTTCGCCCGCTCGGCGATCGTCGTGACGGTGTCGAGGTCGTCGCCACGCTCGGCGGCCGCTCCGGCGACCTTGAACACGCAGAGGTCCCCCGCGATCCCGCGGCGCTTGTGGGCCTCGGCACTCGGGGCACTCGCGACGTCGTCGGTCACGCGGACCGTGCGGACGTCGATGCCGGCCGCGGTGAGTGCCCGGGCAGCTGCGTCGAAGTTGAGGACGTCGCCGGCGTAGTTGCCGTAGCTCAGGAGCACCCCGCCGCCGTGCTCGGATGCATTCGCCACCGCCGTGACCTGCTGCGCGCTCGGGCTGGCGAACAGGTTCCCCATCGCCGCACCGGCGGCCAGGCCGTGCCCGACGAGTCCGCCGAACGCCGGGTAGTGCCCGGATCCGCCGCCGACGACGAGCGCCACGGTGCCCTCGGGGCTGGTGGTCGAGCGGGCGACGCCGCCGTGGACCTTCCGCACCCGGGAGCGGTTCGCGGCGACGAAGCCGTCGACCATCTCGTCCGCGAAGTCCGCGGGGTCGTTGAACAGGCGGGTCATGCGTGGGACTCCTGGGTCGTGGTCGTCGCGGCCTGCGCGGCAGCGTCGGCGTCGCGTCGCTCGTTCCGCTTCGTGGTCCGGCCGAGGACGAACATCAGGACGCTCGACAGGACCATGAAGAACCCGACGATGAACATCGGCGCCTGGTACCCGCCGGTCCACTCGCTGACGGCGCCGGTGATGTACGGCGCGGCGAACCCGCCGAGGTTGCCGACGGTGTTGATGAGCGCGACGCCCGCGGCCGCTGCGGCACCGGTGAGGAACTGCGTCGGGACGGTCCAGAAGTTCGGCAGCGCGGCGAAGATCGAGCACGCGGTGATCGCGATGACGGCGACCGTGGCGGCCGGGCTGTTCATGTAGAGGGCCACCGGGATGCTCAGACCACCGACGAGGGCGGGGACCGCGATGTGCCACACCCGGACGCCGCGCCGGAACGCGTCACGCGACCAGAAGTAGAGGACGACGGCGGCGGGCACGTACGGGATCGCCGTGATGAGCCCCTTCTGGAACAGGTCGAACGTGGTGCCGAACTGCTCCTGGAAGCCGTCGATGATGGTCGGCAGGAAGAAGCTCAGGGCGTACAGGCCGTAGATGAAGCCGAAGTACACGGCGGCGAGCATCCAGACGCGACCGGAGCCGAACGCCGCTCGGAGGCCGCCCTTGCCGTGCGCGTTCCCCTCCTTCTGGCTGTTCTCCTTCGCGAGGGCGCCCTCGAGCCAGAGTTTCTCGTCCTCGTCGAGCCACTTCGCCTGCGACGGCTTGTCCTTCAGCACGAAGAGGCACAGGATGCCGACGATGATCGCGGGGATCGACACGCAGAGGAACATGAAGCGCCAGCCCGCGAGGCCGCCGAGCAGTCCCTCGTGGGTCATCAGCCAGCCGGCGAGCGGCGAACCGATCACGCTGGTGAGCGGCTGCGCCAGGTAGAAGAGCGCGAGCATCTTGCCGCGGTGCCGGGCGGGGACCCAGGTCGACAGGAACAGGATCGCGCCGGGGAAGAACCCGGCCTCGGCGATGCCGAGCAGGAAGCGCAGGCCGACGAGCTGCGGGTAGTTCTGCACCCACGTGAAGAGCAGCGAGACGATGCCCCACGTGATCATGATGCGGGCGAGCCAGACGCGGGCGCCGAACTTGTGCAGCGCCAGGTTGGACGGCACCTCGAGCACGAGGTAGCCGATGAAGAACACGCCCGAGGCGAACCCGAACTGTGCGGCGGTCAGGCCGAGGTCGGCCTCCATGCCGTTCGGGGCCGCGAAGGAGATCGCGGTGCGGTCGAGGAAGTTGATGAAGAACATCAGCGCCACGAAGGGCACGATGCGGATCGCGATCTTGCGGATGGCCGTCTTCTCGACGACCGAGGTGGGGATGCCTCGCGTGGCGGGGATGTCCACGATGACTCCTGCTCGGGTGGGGTGGTGCTCCGGTCGGCTGCTGCGCCGGGGACGGAGGTGACGCATCGGTGCGCACGGACCAGTGTGCGCGGTCACTCCAAACTTGTCAACCGGTTGACCATTCCGTGCCGCCGCGGCTCGGCGAGGAGTCCCACCGCAACCGGTTGACCGACCGGTACGCTCACTGCATGCCCGCGTTCAGCCCGGACGACCCGCTCAACATCCGCCTCGAACTCGAGTCGGTGCCGACGGGCTCCCCCGCCTCCGAGGTCGCCCGACAGCTCGTCTCCCTGCTGACCGCCGGCGACCTGGCACCCGGCTCGCGGCTGCCCTCGGAGCGGGTGCTGGCCGAACGGCTCGGGGTCGGCCGGTCCGCCGTGCGAGAGGCCCTCGCGGCGCTCGAGATCCTCGGCATCGTGCAGATCCGCCCGGGTTCCGGCACGTACCTGCAGGGCGGGACCTCGGACCTGCTGCCGACGACCCTGTCGTGGGGGCTCATGCTCGCGTCGAACCGGACGCGGGAGCTGCTCGAGGTCCGGTCGTCGCTCGAACGCACCGCGGCGATCCTCGCCGCACAGCGTGCGACGCCGGCGCAGCTCGACGAGCTCCAGACCTACATCGACCGACAGCACCAGGCGCTCGACGACCCGGACGCCTTCATCGACGCCGACGTCCGGTTCCACGTGCTGCTCGCCCGCTCCGCCGGGAACGACGTGCTCGCCGACCTGCTGCAGAGCCTCCGCTCGATGCTCAGCGTGTGGGTCGGCCGTCGTGTCCGGACCCGCCAGGCCACCGAGGCCGCGTACGAGGAGCACCGTGCGATCCTCGAGGCGCTCCGGGCCGGGGACGTGCTCGCGGTGCAGCGGGCGATGGACGACCACATGGCCACGGCGAGCGCCCGCATCGAGCACGCCGGCCCCGCCGACTGACGGGCGGGGCGCGGGGGCCCGGGCGCGCGGGCGCTTCGTGAGCAGAAATGGTCGGGTCGGGGACAGCGTCCCGACATCTTCTGCTCACGATCGGGCGGCCAGGAGGCGCGGCGCGGCCCCGCCACGCACGGTGCGACGTTGCCGGGGTGGCAACACCGCTTGGGGTCCGGCCGGTCCGTGCGGTGGAGTGTGCGCATGCACACGCACGACGACAGCACCGCCAGCGAGTCCGGTTCCGCACGCAGCTGGTGGGAGGCCCGCTACGCCGAGCACGACGGGATCTGGTCGGGGCGGGTGAACGCGGTGCTCGCCGACGTCGCGTCGTCGCTGCCCGCGGGACGCGCGCTCGACCTGGGCTGTGGCGAGGGCGGCGACGTCGTCTGGCTCGCCCGGCAGGGGTGGGCGACCACCGGGGTGGACCTGTCGGTGACGGCGATCACCCGCGGTTCCCGGGCTGCCGTCACCGCCGGGGTCGAGGAGCGGACGGCGTTCGTCGCGGCGGACCTCGGCTCGTGGGACACCGCGGCGCGGTTCGACCTCGTCACGGCGTCGTTCCTGCAGTCGTGGCCGGTCGAGATCCCGCGTGCGGCGATCCTGCGGCGGGCGGCCGGGTTCGTGGCGTCCGGCGGGCACCTGCTCGTGACGGCGCACGCCGCACCCCCGCACGGGGACCTGCCCGAGGAGATGCGGGCGTACCGCTTCCCGACGCCGGCGGAGGACCTCGCGGCGCTGGGGCTCGACGACGGGTGGGAGGTCGTGGCCGCCGAGCTCCGACCGCGCACCGCCGTGACGCCCGAGGGAGCGCCGCACGAGGTGCTCGACAGCGTGGTGCTGGTCCGCCGCCGCCCCCTCAGCGAGGCAGGGGCAGCGGCACCGAGGCCGTGAACGCCCGGACCACCCGGTCGACGACGTCCGTCGCCGGGGCGTCCCACACGGCCTGGTTGAAGATCTCCACCTCGACGTCCCCGGAGTACCCGGCGGCCGTCACGGCAGCGGTGACCGGCCCGAAGTCGATGTGCCCGTCCCCCATCACACCGCGGGAGAGCAGCGGGTCGGCGGCGATCGGGGTGAGCCAGTCGCACACCTGGTAGCTCGCGATCCGCCCGGCGGCACCGGCGCGGGCCACCGAGGCCGCGAGCGCCGGGTCCCACCAGACGTGGAACGTGTCCACGACCACACCGACGGCAGCGGCCGGGAAGGGCGCCGCGAGGTCGAGGGCCTGCGCGAGGGTCGACACGACGGCCCGATCGGCGGCGTACATCGGGTGCAGGGGCTCGACGGCGAGCTGGACGCCGGCGTCGAGGGCGTGCGGGACGAGGTCGGCGAGGGCGCCGGCCACGCGGTCCCGGGCGTCGATCAGGTCGCGGGACCCCTCGGGCAGTCCTCCGGCGACGAGCACGAGCACCGGCGCGGACCCGGGCGCGCCGGCCTCGGCCAACGCCGCGGTCTCGTCGATCGCCCGGCGGTTGTCGTCGAGTGCCCGCTGCCGTTCGGTGCCGGCCGGGAGGGTGAAGAAGCCGCCGCGGCAGTGCGAGGACACCCGGAGGCCGGAGTCGGCGACCATCCGCACGGCCTCGGACAGCCCGACCTCGGCGACGGGCTCCCGCCAGGTGCCGATCGCCTGGACGCCGGCGGCGCGGACGGTGTCGAGGGCGTCCCGGAGCGAGGCGTACTTGATCGTCGCCTGGTTGATCGAGAGCCGCGGATGCGGGGGTGCGGAGCCCGGGGCGGCACCGGCCCGCGTGGCGCGGACGACGGGGGTGCTCACGCGACCACCCCGGCGAGCGGGCGGTCGGCGGGGGCCGAGCCGCGCCTCCTGGCCGTCACGGGCACACCGGACACGGTGAGCAGGTCGTGCCACCGAGACGCCGCGAGCGACGGGTCCTCGAGCGCGCCGCAGGCGTTCGCGAGCCGGACGGTCTCGGACAGGTGCGGCAGGGAGCGGCCGGCGTGCTGACCGCCGACCATGGCGAAGGCGCCCTGGTGGCCGTTCAGCCAGGCGAGGAAGGCGATGCCGGTCTTGTAGTGCCAGGTCGGGGCGCTGAAGACGTGGCGGGACAGGGCCTCGGTGGGGCCGAGCAGCGCGCGGAAGGCGGTCTCGTCGGGGAGGGCCCGGACGGCGGCGGAGGCGATCGGCGCCACGGCGGCGAACGCGCCGAGCAGGGCGTCGGAGTGCGTCCGATCGGTCCCGGCGATGAGGTCGACGTAGTGGAAGTCGTCGCCGGTGAACATCCGGACGCCGGCGGGCAGCTGGGAGCGGAGGGCGACCTCGGCCCGGGCGTCGAGCAGGCTCATCTTGATGCCGGCGACCTTCGACCCGGCGTCGCCCATGATGTCGAGCACGGTGTCGGGGCCGTGCTGACCGCCGAAGTAGCCGGCGAGGGCGGGGTCGAACGCCTCCCCCAGCCAGTGCAGGACGACGGGGGCGCTCGCGCGCTCGATGACCCTGCGGTAGACGCGGCGGTAGACCGCGGGATCGCTGCCCGCCAGGCGCGCCAGGTGCCGGCTCGCCATGAGCACGACCCCCGCGCCGGCGTCCTCGGCGTGGTGGAGCTGGGCGACGTAGGCGTTGACGACCTGCTGCTCGGTGGCGACCTGGTCCGGGAGGTCGTCGGTGTTCACGCCGACGACGATGCGGCCGCCGACGGACTGCGCCTCGCGAGCGCTGCGCGTGATGAGCTCGCGCGTGGCGGCCGGGTCGAGCCCCATGTTCCGCTGCGCGGTGTCCATCGCGTCCGCGACGCCGAGGCCCCACGACCAGAGGTGGTGCCGGAACGCGAGGGTGGCGTCCCAGTCGAGGTCCGCCGGCGCACCCGGCGTGTTGTCGGCGGCGGTGCGCGGGACGACGTGGGCGGCGGCGTAGACGACGCGCTCGGTGAGCGGGGCGGTCGGCTTCGCGGTGGCCGCCACGGCCGGCTCGCGCAGGTCGACCCGGCTGGTTGTGCCGTCGGGCGCGAGGAGGGTCAGGGTGGTCATGCGCGTGCTCCGACGGGCGCGGCGTTGTCGGCGCTGTCGGCGCGGTCGGCGCCGTCGGCGCCGTCGGCGCGGTCGGCGCGTTCGGCGTTGTCGGCGCGGTCGGCGTTGTCTGCGCGTTCGGCGCTGTCGCCCTGGAGGCGCGGCTCGGCCCCGGTGGGCAGGGTCAGCTCCGGCAGGTCGATGCGTCGTCCTTCGGCGCTCGAGCGCAGACCGGCCTCCGCGAGCGCCACGCCGCGGGCACCGGACAGCAGGTCGTAGGGGTGCGGGCGGCCGGCCACGAGGTCGCGCAGGAAGTCCTCCCACTGCGCGCGGAAGCCGTTGCCGAACACCTCGTTGTCGGGGACCTCGAGCCACTGCGCCCTGTAGTCGCGGTCGTCCCGCAGGTCGGGGTTCCACACCGGCTTCGGCGTCGCCGTCCGGGGCTGGATCCGGCAGCCGAACAGTCCCGCGACGGCGCTGCCGTCGGTGCCGTCGACCTGGAACTCGACGAGCTCGTCACGGTCCACCCGGACCGCCCAACTCGAGTTGATCTGCGCCGTGATGCCGCCGGCGAGGTCGAACACGCCGTAGGCCGCGTCGTCCGCGGTCGCCGCGTACCCGGTCCCCTGCTCGTCGGTTCGCTCGTCGATGTGCGTGACCGCGCGGGCGTACACCGACTCCACGCGGCCGAACAGCTGCTCGAGGACGTAGTTCCAGTGCGGGAACATGTCGACGACGATGCCGCCGCCGTCCTCGCGGCGGTAGTTCCAGCTCGGCCGCTGCGCGGTCTGCCAGTCCCCCTCGAACACCCAGTAGCCGAACTCGCCGCGGACGGAGAGGATCCGGCCGAAGAACCCGGAGTCGATGAGCCGGCGGAGCTTCCGGAGGCCGGGCAGGTAGAGCTTGTCGTGCACGACGCCGTTCGGCACGCCGGCGTCGGCGGCGAGGCGGGCGAGCTCGAGTGCCTCGTCGGAGGTCTCCGCCGTAGGCTTCTCGGTGTAGACGGCCTTGCCGGCGGCGATCGCCTTCCGCAGGGCGTCGGCGCGGGCGCTCGTCACGGCGAAGTCGGCGAAGACGTCCCAGCGGGGATCGGCGAGGGCGGCGTCGAGGTCGGTCGTCCAGTGCTCGAGGCCGTGCCGGGTGGCGATCTCCTCGAGCTTCGCGGCGTTCCGGCCGACGAGGATCGGTTCGACCTGCAGCCTCGTGCCGTCCGGGAGCGGGAGCCCGCCGTCGTCGCGGATGGCCAGGATCGACCGCACGAGGTGCTGGCGGTAGCCCATGCGTCCGGTGACGCCGTTCATGATGATGCCGATGGTGCGCGTGGTCAACGCGTGCTCCCTTGCTCGCTGTGGCCCGCTCGCCACCGTGGTGGAAAGCGCTTGCCGGAACCGTACACCACGGCCCGTGCCGACCGCACGCGCGTGTTCGGGTGTGTGCGTTCGGGGCCGGGCGTGCGGCGCGGGCGCGCGGGCGCGGGGCGTGGGCGCCCCGCGCCACTTCGTGAGCAGGAATGGTCGGGTCGCGCCACGGCACCCGACCGTTTCTGCTCACGATCCGGCCGACGGGACGGGCCCGGGCGCGGGCGGCGGGGACGAGCGCGGGGCGGCCGGGCCCGGTGCGCCCGGGCTCGGCGCGCCCGGCCCGCTAGCGCGCCGTGCTCGCGCGCAGCACGACCTCGCCGTCGATGGCGCCGTCCGCCTCGAGCCCGAGGGCCCGCCGCACCGCCCGCTCCCCGATCTCCTCGAGGGGCAACCGCACCGTGCTCAGCGCCGGCACGACGTCGGCGAGCATCCGCACGTCGTCGAACCCCGCGACCCCGACGTCCACCCCCGGGACGAGCCCGCGCTCCCGGATCGCCGCGACCGCCCCCACCGCCATGAGGTCCGTGACCGCGAACACGCACCGCGGCAACGCCCCCGAGCCCGCCGCAGCCCGGTCGAGCAGCGACACCATCGCCCGGTACCCGCCGTCCCGCGTGAACTCCGACGGCACCACGGCGGCGTCGGGCACCCGGATCCCGTGGGCGGCGAGGCCCGCGACGAAGCCCTCGTAGCGCGCGTGCGCGGTGGCGAGCGACGGATCCCCGGCGAGCACCGCGAACGAGTCGTGCCCCTGTTCCACCAAGGCCCCGGCGAGCGCCGCAGCACCGCTGAGGTTCCGGATCACGAGTGGTTGCACTCCCGACACGCCTGCCACGGCGCCGTCGAGGTCGGACACGAGCGCCGACACCCCCGCCCCGGCCGCGACGAGTCCGGAGACGGCCGACGCCAGCTCGGCGCCACCACCGAGGCGACGGCTCACCGCGAGCACCACGGCCCGCGGCCGGAGCCCCGCGACGACGCCGAGGACGGCCGCCTCGCGCGATGGATCCCCTCCCGTCGACGTGATCGTGACGACGAGCCCGGCGTCGTCGGCGGCACGGATGGCCCCGGCGGCGATGGCTGCGAAGTACGGATCGGCGATGTCGCCCACGACGAGCGCGAGCGTCGTGGTGGTCCCGCGGGCGACGGCCTGGGCCTGCACGTTGGCGGTGTACCGGAGCTCCTGGGCCGCGGCGTGGACGCGGTCGACCGACTCCTGCCGGACCTTCCGCACGCTGCCGTTGAGTGCGCGCGACGCGGTCGCGAGCGAGACGCCTGCCCGCGCAGCCACGTCGGCCAGGGTGACCGAGCTCCGTTCGGGCATGTCGCGCCTCCAGTCCGTCGGCTCCGCGCTGTGTGGCGAGGGCTGTCTGTGGCGAGGATAGCGATTTCCCGCGCGCCGGGGCGGAGCCGCGGCAACGGACCGAGCCGTCACGTCACAATGTCCAAACATTCTGCAGGAAAGCGCTTGCCAGAATCACCGGGCGTCGTGTAGACCTTGTCTCCTCGGCCGAGACACCCCGAACGCTCGCCCACGGCAGACGCCAGTGGTCCCGAACGAAAGCAGTGACGATGAAGTCATCCAAGAAGATGCTCGCGCTCGCCGGCGGCATCGCCGCACTGGCGCTCCTGAGCGGCTGCGCCTCCGGCAGCGGTTCCGGCAACGGCGGCAAGGTCGACCAGCTGACCTTCTGGCTCTCCACGTCGACGGCGCAGGAGAAGGGCTACCAGGACCTCGCGACCGATTACGAGAAGAAGACCGGCGTCACGGTCAAGATCGTGAACCTGCCGTACGACGGGCTACAGACGAAGCTCCGCGAGTCGGCGCAGGCGAACTCGCTGCCCGACGTCGTGCGAGCCGCGGGCATCGACCCGATCTGGACCGGCAAGACCGTCGACCTGGCCTCGATCGTGGACGACGACGCGAACAAGATCGACAAGGACATCATCGCGAAGGACGACGACGGCAAGGTCACCTCGATCCCGTCCGACGTCACCGCGGCGGGCCTGTTCGTGAACAAGTCGCTGTTCGACAAGGCCGGCATCGCCTACCCGACGGACCCCGCGAAGGCCTGGACCTGGGACGAGTTCCTGCAGGCCGCCGACCAGGTGAAGGCGAAGACCGGCGCGAAGTACGACCTGGTGTTCGACTCCTCGCCGTCCCGCCTGCGCGCCTACATGTTCACCAAGGGCACCGACTTCATGCAGCAGGAGAAGGACGGCTCCTTCCCGACCGACTCGAAGACCGTCTCGGCGCTGCAGGACTTCGCCGACATGAACGACGACTCCACGATGCCGAAGTCGGTGTGGACGAGCGGGCAGGACCCGAACGCCCTGTTCAAGAGCGGCCAGGTCGTCGCCTACTTCTCGGGCGTCTGGCAGTCGTCGGACTTCGCGTCGAACATCACCGACTTCGACTGGGCCAGCGCCGCGACCCCGGCCGACCCGACGCACGCCACCGAGATCAACTACGGCGGCAACATCGTCGGCTTCGAGAACTCGGACGCCCGCGGGACCGCGGCGAAGAAGTTCATCGATTACATGTACGAGCCGACGAACTACGCCAAGCTCGTTACGACGAACGGCTTCCTGCCGGTGGAGTCCGGGCTGGACATCAGCTACCCGTTCGAGTCGCAGGCCGCCAAGGACTCCTTCGCGCTCTACCAGAAGGAGATCGACGCGGCGGACCCGATCTCGAGCTCCTACGCCAAGGAGAGCGCGAAGTGGGCGGTCGAGGGCAAGGAACTCGGCACCGACCCCACCACCGCCGAGGTCGGCAAGCTCATCAACGGGCAGCAGTCGGCCAAGAAGACCCTCGAGACGATCACGAAGTACTACGAAGAGCACGTCGGATGACGGATCGGGGTCGGGTGCACGCACCCGACCCCGGCGTCTTTCCCCCAGCAACACCGCGACGAACGAAGAGGATCATCGTGAGCATCCCCACCGCAGCCGGCGACGTGCAGACCGCCGTGCCCACCCCGGTGCCGCCCCGCCGGCCCGGAGCCGCGAAGACGACCAAGCGCCGCCGCTCCGGCGTCAGCAAGCCCGTCCTCGCCCCGATCCTCTTCGTCAGCGTCAACGCGGTGCTGTTCGTGGTGTTCTTCGTGTGGCCCGCGGTCATCGGCCTCGGCTACTCGTTCACCGACTACAACGGTGTCGTCGCCCCGAAGTTCATCGGGCTCGAGAACTACTTCGAGCTGTTCGCCGACGACACCTTCTACGCGGCACTCCTCCGGACGTTCCTCTACGCGATCGTGGCGGTTCCGCTCGGCTTCGTGCTCTCCCTGTCCATGGCGCTCATGCTCACGAGCCCCGCGGCGAAGGGCCGGAGCGTCGCCCGCATCGTCTTCTTCGTGCCGTGGCTCATCTCGCCGATCGTGACCGGCGTCATCTGGCGGTGGATGTTCGGCGAGAACTTCGGGCTCGCGAACTTCGTCATCGAGTCCTTCGGCGGCACGGCCGTCCCGTGGCAGTCGAACGCGGACCTGTCGCTGCTCGTCGTGGTGTTCGCCACCGCGTGGGCCGGAGCCGCCTTCAACATGCTGCTGTTCGTGGCCGCGATCCGGAACGTGCCGCAGTCCTACTACGAGGCGGCGTCCCTCGACGGCGCCGGCGCCTGGCACCAGTTCCGCTACATCACGCTGCCGAGCATCGCACCGACGTCGTTCATCGTGGTCCTGCTGTCGTCGCTCGGCGCCTTCAAGGAGTTCGCGACGATCCAGGCACTCAACGGCGGCGGTCCCGGCACCGACAACAACCTGCTCGTGCAGTACATCTACACGAACGGGTTCCAGAACGCCCACATCGGCTACGCGAGCGCGGCGTCGATGGTCCTCATGCTCATCCTCATGGCCATCGCGCTCATCCAGCTGGCCGTGAACCGTCGGACGGAGGCCCGCCGATGACCGCCACCCTGCCCAGCGCCTCCGGCGCACCCGCGACCGACGTCACGTCGGGGACCGCCAAGAACAAGAACACGACCAGGACCAAGCGCCTCGACGGCCCGCCCCGCCCCAGGGCCATCGCCGCCACCGCCCTGCTCTGGGTCTTCATCATCGCGTTCGGCTTCCCCGTGCTCTGGTTCGTCCTGAGCGCGTTCAAGCCCGGCGGCGAGCTGTTCTCCTACCCGCTCACCCTGTTCCCGAAGACGTGGTCGGTCAGCGGCTTCACGGAAGCCTGGGCGAGCTACGACTTCGCCCGCTACTTCGGCAACACCGTCATCGTCGCGCTGGTCACCACCGTCCTCACCGTGCTGGCGAGCGCGGCGACGGGGTACGCGCTGGCGAAGTACGACAACAGGTGGCTCAAGGTCTTCTTCGTCTGCATCCTCGCGACGACGATGCTCCCGACCGAGGTCATCCTCGCGCCGACGTTCATCGTGATCCGCGACCTCGGCATGTACGACTCGCTCGCCGGGATCATCGTGCCGTCGGTGATCACCGCGACCGGCATCTTCATGTTCCGGCAGTTCTTCCTCACCGTGCCGGACGACCTCGTCGAGGCCGCCCGCATCGACGGCGCGAGCGAGTTCGGAATCTTCTGGCGCATCATGCTGCCGATCTCCCGCCCGATCATGCTGACGCTCGCGATCTTCTCGTTCCAGTGGCGGTGGAACGACTACATCTGGCCGCTGCTCGTCCTCAACGACCCCCACCAGTTCACGATCCAGATCGCGCTGCAGAGCATCGTCGGCGCGGAGAACGTCAACTGGACGGTCCTGCTCGGCGCCTCGGTGATCTCGATCATCCCGCTCGTCCTCATCTACCTGGTCTTCCAGAAGTACGTGAACGGCGCGGACCTCAACGCGGGCCTCAAGGACTGATGGGCTTCCTCGACCTCGCCGGCACCGCGGCCGACGCCGACGCGGCCCGGCTCCGGCAGGCCACCGACGCCCCGGAGACGCTGCAGCACCGCGAACTCATGGCGCGCGCCCTCACCCTGGTCGGGGCGTGGGTCCGGAACGAGCGGACGGGAGGCGCGGCTCGCCCCACCGACGACGACCTCGCCACCGCGCACGGCTGGGTCCGGCACCTCGCCACCAGGCAGTCCCCCGGCGGCACGTTCGTCGGCGGCGACAACGTCCTCTCCCCACCCGACTCCGCGTTCACGGTCAACGACGTGTGCGACGCGCTCGAGCTCTTCGCGCCGTACCGTGCGACCGTGCCGACGGCCGCGGCGCTGGCCGACGACCTCGACGAGATCGTGCACCGCGCGACCCCGGCGTTGCTGACGGGTGGCGTGCACACCCCGAACCACCGGTGGGAGATCGCGGCCGCACTCGCCCGCGTCCACCGGCTCCACCCCGACCCGGCCCTCGTCGAGCGGATCGACGAGTGGCTCGCCGAGGGACCGGACATCGACGCCGACGGCCTGTGGTCCGAGCGCAGCCCGAACTACGCCGCGGCGGTCTCGTGCCCGTCCTTCCTCGTGCTGGCGTCGGTGCTGGGTCGCCCCGAACTGCTCGACCCGGTGCGCCGCTCGCTCGACGCGACGCTCGCGCTGCTCCTGCCCGACGACAGCGTCGAGACCGTGCAGTCCCGACGGCAGGACCAGTCGCAGCCGTTCGGGATCGGACCGTTCGCACCCCTGCTCTGGCACGTCGCGGTGCTCGACGGCCGAGCCGACCTCGCCGCCGTCGCCGCCCGGGCAGCGGTCGCCGACACCTGGCAGCCCGGTGCGATGGCCGCACGGGCGATGACCGACCCGGTGCTCGAGCGGCCGCTGCCGGCGGGCGCACCGCTCCCCCGGGGCACCTCGACGTTCCGGGCGGCACGGCTCGTCCACGTCCGCGAGGCCGACCGCGACGTCGTGCTCTTCGCCGGCTCGGACGTCCCGGCGGCAGGACACGTCCGCTCCGGGCTCGCGAACAGCCCGACGTTCCTGCGGGTCGTCGCCGGCGCCGTCGTCCTCACCGACGTCCGGCTCTCGCGGGAGTTCTTCGGCCTCGGCCCGTTCCGCCCGACGAGGCTCGAGGACCTCGGCGCCGGCCGGTTCCGGCTGACCGAACGCGTGTCGGCCGGCTACCACCAGCCGCTCGCACCCGAGCACCGGCGGGCCGACGGCGACTACGCGCTCGGCGACGAGGGGCGGTTCTCGGCGTCGATGGCGTTCGGCAGCCGGACCGCCGACGAGGTGGCGCTCACGACGACGGTCGACGTCGCCCTGACGGCCGACGCGGTCACGCTCGACATCGAGACCGCCGGGGCCGACGTCCCGTGGTCGCTCCAGCTGACGTTCCGCGACGGGGGTACGTTCTCCGGTGTGAGCACCGATGCCGCCACCGCCGAACGCGTCCTCGTCACCGGGACCGCTTCGTACCGCGTCGGCACCGACACCGTGACGTTCGGGCCGGGCAACGGCTCCGGCCCCGGGCAACCCGCGTTCTACGCGCCCGGTCAGGACTACGCGTTCCTCGGCGGGACGGACCGGCCGACGGGCTCGCACGTCCACGTCACCGGACGCGCGCCGGGCCGGACCCGTGTCGTGATCGGCACCCCGTCGGTGGGGTCGTGACCACGGAGCGACCGGCGGCCGGAGACCCGAGCCGCACCGCGCCTCCCGGCATCGTCCTCGTCGGCGCGCGCGGCTACGGCCTGCACCACCGGGCGACCATCGACCGGCTCGTCGGCCTCGGTGTCTGCACGCTGACGGCCGTCGTCGACCCGACCCTCGACGCCGACGAGGACGGCGGCGTGCCCGTCGTCCGCGACGTCGCCGCAGCCCGCGCGACCGGCCCGGTCGACGTCGTCGTGGTCGCCGCCCCGATCGCCGCGCACCTCCCCCTCGCCCTGGCCGCCCTCGAGAGCGGCGCCGACGTCCTCCTCGAGAAGCCGCCGGTCACGACCCGCGCGGACCTGGCGACCCTGCTCGACACCGAACGACGCAGCGGGCGCGTGGTCCAGGTGGGGTTCCAGAGCCTCGGGTCGCACGCGCTGCCCGCACTCCGCGACGGGTCGCTCGTCGGGACCGTCCGGTCCGCCGCGGCCGTCGGCACCTGGACGCGCGACCAGGCGTACTGGGACCGCTCCGCCTGGGCCGGCCGCCGCAGGGTGGACGGGGTCGACGTCCTCGACGGCGTCGTCACGAACCCGCTCGCCCACGCCGTGGCGACCGCCCTCGCGCTCGTCGGCTGCCGTCGAGCCGACGAGGTGGCGCGCGTCGAGGTGGAGCTGTACCGGGCGAACGCGATCGAGGGCGACGACACCTCGGCCGTCCGGGTCACGACGACCGCCGGACGCGAGGCGACCGCGGCGCTCACCCTGTGCGGGCCGACCGAGGTCCTCCCGAGCGTGCGGGTCCGCGGCACGACCGGGAGCGCGGTCCTCGGGTACACGACCGACGAGGTCACGATCGACGGGGTGACCCACGGACTCGGGCGCACCGACCTGCTCGAGAACCTGCTCGCCCACCGGTCCCGCGGCGACGCGCTGCTCGTGCCGCTCGCGTCGACCGGCGCCTTCGTCGAGGTGCTCGAAGCCGTGCGGGCGACCGAACCGGTGCAGATCGACCACCCGTGGGTGACGTGGGACGGCGAGGGGCCCGCGCGTCGGCCGCTCGTCACGGACGTCGAGTCGGTCGTCGACCGCGCGGCGGACCAGGGCGCGCTGTTCTCCGAGGTCGGCGCGCCCTGGGCGCACGCGGACCGCGACGAGGTGCTCGACGAGCTCGTCGTCGACGGCGTCCCGGTCGCGTCGGTCCTCGACGGCGCGGGGACGATCCCGACGTCGTCGCCCCGCCCGTACCTGCACCCGGTGCGGACCCTCGGCGGCACGGTCGTGAGCGCCCACCACCCGCCGGACCACGACTGGCACTGCGGCGTGGGGTTCGCGATCCCCGACCTCGACGGCGTGAACTGCTGGGGCGGACGGACGTACGTCCACGGCGAGGGCTACGTCTGGCGCGACGACCACGGGAGCGCAACGGTCGTGCACGCCGAGCACCACGGCCCCTCCCTGCGGCAGGAGGTCGTCTGGCGCGGTCCCGACGGCCACGTCGCCCTGCACGAGGACCGGATCCTCGCCTGGCGGGCGGTGGACACCGGGTGGGAGCTCACGTGGTCGTCGTCGTTCCGCGTGCCCGGGGACGCGGTCGTCCGGCTCGGCGGCCCGGGCAGCAACGGTCGGGTCGGGGCCGGGTACGGCGGCTTCACCTGGCGCTTCCCGCCGTGCGCCGACATCGCGGTCCGGACGGCGACGGCCAGCGGCGAGGACGCGGTGCACGGATCGGTCGCGCCGTGGGTCGAGTGGTCGGCCGTGTTCGAGGGCGTCGGCGCCACGATCCGGTTCGAGGCCCTCGACCACGACGACCCGTGGTTCGTCCGCGCCGCCGAGTACCCCGCGATCGGCTCGGCGCTCGCCTGGCGCACCCCGACGCTCGTGCACCCGGGGGTGCCTGTCGTCCGGTCGTTCCGGGCGACGGTCTCGGACGGCCCGGTCGAGCACGGCCCGGGCGAGCACGGCCCGGGCGAGCACGGACCGGACCGGTCCGCCAATACGCTGGTGGGATGAGCACCGAGGACTGGGAAGCCCGCGTCGCCGCACTCTGGGCCGACGACACCATCGACGACCAGGAACGCATCGACCGCATGCGGGTCCTCGCCGACGCCGCACCCCACCCGGCGCTGGGCGCGTTCGAGCTCGGCGGGGCGAACGACTCCGGCGGCCACGAAGCCGAGGCCGACGTCCACTACACGGCCGCGACGGCAGCCGGGCTCGACACCGTGGACCCGACGAGGGCGGCGCGGATGGTCGTCCAGCACGCCTCGACGCTCCGCAACCTCGGCCGGGTCGACGAGGCGATCACGATGCTCCGCGACGCCCCCGAGCACCCGGCGACCGGCGCAGCGCCGAAGGTGTTCCTCGCACTCGCACTGCACAGTGCCGGTCGCCACGACGAGGCGCTCCGGGTCGCGATCGAGGCGGTGGAGCCGACGCTCCCCCGGTACCACCGGTCGGTCCGGGCCTACGCGGCAGCCCTCACCGACGCCTGATCGCGACCACCCGTCAGGGTGCCAGCGGCAGCGCGTCGCTCGTCGTGCGGAGCGACTCCTGACGGATCTCGAGCTGGGTGACGGCGAGCGCGGCGAGGTCGTGCAGGTTCGCGAGGTCCGCCCCGGTCGTCTGGCGCGGCTTCGTGTCGAGCACCGCGAGCGTGCCGATCGGGGTGCCGTCGTGCTTCACCAGCGGGACGCTGACGTAGAACCGGATGCCGAGCGGGCCGGTGACGAGCGGGCTGTGCTGCATCTCGGGATGCGTCTGGCCGTCCGGGATCACGACGGGTACCGGCACCGGGGCGAACCCGTTGCGGAAGTTGATGTGGCGCGCCGCGTCGTCGACACCGGGAGCGATGTACGACTGCGACCAGGCACGGTCCTCGTCGAGCACCTCGACCAGGGCGATCGGGGCGTCGAACAGTCGCGCGGCCATCGCCGTCGTGCGCTGCAGCGCCTGTTCGGGCAGGCTGTCGAGCGTCGCTGGGCGGGCACGGTCGGCGTGCGCAGCAGCCTCGGCCACGGGCGGCGCCTCGACGACGTGGTCGGCGGCGGTGGTCTCCGCGATGACGACGTCGCGCAGCATGGTCACGAGATCGGCGCCGGCCGGGCGCGCTGCCGGGTCCTGCGCGGTCATCGCCCGGAGCAGGACCTTCCAGTGCTCGGGCAGCGGCTCGGGCAGCACCGGGTCGCGGGACAACCGCGCGACCGCGGACTCGACGAGCGACCCCGGGAACTCCCGACGGCGGGTGAAGCACTGCAGCAGCACGAGCCCGAGCGAGTAGACGTCGCTCGGCGGACCGACCTCGCCGCCCCGCGCCTGCTCGGGGCTGAGGTAGGCGGCGGTCCCGGTGGTCACGCCGTCGGCCGTCAGCCGCTCGACACCGGCGGCGAGCGCGATGCCGAAGTCGGTCAACCGGGCGCGTGCACGGTCGGAGTCGTTGCCGTAGTCGACGAGCAGGATGTTCGACGGTTTGATGTCGCGGTGCACGACACCGTGGCTGTGGATGTAGTGCAGCGCCTCGGCCATGTCGTAGCCGATCTCGGCGATGTGGCGGGAGGCGAGCGGGCCGACGGAGAGCCGGTCCTCGAGGTCCTGCCCGGCGACCAGCGCCATCACGAGGTACCGCTGGCGGGTGCCGTCGTGGCCGGTGACGACGCCGGTGTCGAGCAGGCTCACGAGGTTGTGGTGCTCGAGGGACGCCAGGACGCCGAGCTCGGCCTCCTGCCGGGCGACGTCGACGGTGCCGGCGTGGAACACCTTCACGGCGACGGGCCGGTGGAGGCTCTCGTCGACCCCGCGGTACACGACGGACATGCCGCCCTGGCCGATGGCGTGTTCGAGCCGGTACCGCCCGTCGAGCAGTGGGGCCGTGGACGCGGTGTCCTCGGTCGGACTCATCTGACCCTCGTTCTCGGTTCCGGCAGGCAACGATGCATCTTCGCATCCCGGCGGGGATCGTGTTCCGTCGACGCGCTCAGCGGCCCGTCGCCACCGTGCTCACCCGCAGGTCGTCGAAGGTGCTCGTGAAGCCCGCACCGCCGAGCGAGATCAGCCCGATCCGCGGCTCCGCCCCGAGGTCCGCCGTCCACGTCCCGCCCCGCACGAAGTGCCGTCCGTCGACGCTGGTGTACGCGGTGTAGCGGTGCTCCCCTGCCACGAACCGGTGCACGATCCGCAGCGTGGTGGTGTCCCCGACCGGCCCGACGACCATGTTCCCGTAGGTCGGGGCACCGGCCGGTTGTCCGGAGACCTGCTTGCCGAACTCCGTCTGCCGGGTGTCGAAGATCGAGTTCGACGTCAATCGGAGGTAGTCGCTGTCGCTCCCGTACACGATGAGCCCGCCCTGCACGTAGTTCACGCCGTCGCCGGTCGCCGGGGTGTCGACCGCGACGGTGGTCTCGGCCACCCAGTCGCCCCGAGGAGCCGGTTCGGACAGGACCGAGGCGAGCGGTGTCTGCGGCGGGTGGATGTCGGCGTCCTGCGTCCGCCACCGGAAGGCGCCCCCGGCGACCGTCCACGCGGAGGCATCGGGCTCACGGGTCCAGCGGAGCGCCGGCGGCAGGGTCGTCCCGTCGAAGTCGGTGGACAGCGCACGGATCGTCCGACCGGGCACGTCGACCGGTGCGGCGGTGGCGCGGTACGTCGGCCGTTGACCGGGCTGTGCCACCGGCCCCGGTTGCACGCCGTCCGAGGGGCCGGCTCCGCCGCGGACCACGGGCCAGCCGTGCACCCAGTCGAGCGGGTCGATGAGCACGGGCCGCTTCGTGTAGGTGCCCTGGCCCGCGTAGTACGGGTCGTCCCGGTCGACGGCGTGGTAGACGATCCAGTCCTGCCCGGCGAGGTCGGTGACGACCGTGTTGTGCCCGGTGCCGACCCAGCGGTTGCCGTTCTGGGCGAGCAGGGGCGTGCCGCCCACCCGGGTGCTCGTGATCCGCACGCCGTCCTGGTCGGTGAACGGGCCGAGCGGGCTGCGCGACCGGGCGACGAACACGCCGTACCCGGTCAGGGCGCCGTTGCAGCAGTTCGTGGCGGACCCCATGAAGTACCACCAGCCGTCGTGCCGCATCAGGTACGTGCCCTCGTAGCGGTTGTCGATCGCGATCTGCCGCTCGGTCGAGGGGATCGACCGCAGGCCGTCGGTGCTCAGCCGGCGGACGTTCACCCCGCCGAAGTAGCTGCCGAAGTACAGGTACGTGCTGCCGCGGTCGGTGATGACCTCGGGGTCGAACTCCCACCGCTGCCCGGTGCCGTTCGGTGCCGCCTGGGGTGCCACCACGGGTCCGCCGGAGTCCGTCCACGGTCCGGTCGGGCCCGGGCTCGTCGCGACACCGACGGCCGATCCGCCGCCGGTCGGTGCCGTGCCACTGGGGGTGTCGGACGCCGCGTAGTAGAGGTACCAGGTGCCCGGGCGCCCGTGCGTCCCGGCGCGGTACACGACGTCCGGCGCCCAGATGCCGTTCGCGTCGCCCACCCAGGCCGGCTTCGTGGGGAAGGCGTCGTCGACGTACGTCCAGTGCGTCAGGTCGGTGGACCGGTACGTCGGGACCCCGTGCTGCACGAGCGACCCGTCCGGGTTCTGCTCCGTCGCCGTGAGGGCGTCGGTCGTGCAGTAGAGGTACCAGTTCCGGTCGCGTCCCACCCCGCGCACGACGGTCGGGTCGGCGCAGCTCGCCGCGGTCTGGCCGTCCGGCAGGGCGAGCGTCATCGGGTTCTGGTGGGTCGGCGCGGCACCGCCCCGCGCGGACGTGGTCTCCGCGGCGACGGCGGGCGCACCGCCGGCACCGACCTGGAGGAACGTGGTCGCGAGTCCCGCGACCGTCGCGATCGCGAGGACTGCTCTGAGTGACCGGCGCACGGTGGACCTGCTCTCGTCGTCGAGGAGCGTGCGGACGAGCGTGAGCGTACGCTCACGCCCACCGGCCCGTCCGACGAAGGAGTCGCGAGATGCCCGCACGGTTCGTGTACTGGATCAACGCCTCGCTCGACGGCTTCGTCGAGACCGAGGCCGGTGAGCACAGCGGCGTCGAGGGACCGGAGTGGATCCGGATCGACGAGACCGTGCACCGCGAGTTCAACCGCCGCGCCCGGGCGATGACGCTGTCCGTCGAGGGCCGCATCGTCCACGACATGATGGACCCGTTCTGGCCCGACGCCCGCACCGACGAGTCCCTGCCCGCGTACATGCGCGAGTACGGCGAGATCTGGACCGAGCAGCCGAAGGTCCTGGTCTCCCGGTCGCGGACGGCGGCGGACCACAACACGCGGATCATCGGCCGCGACGAGGACGCGATCGACGAGCTCGCCCGCATCCGCGCCGAGTCCGAGGGCGACGTCGGTGTCGGCGGTCCGAGCATCGCGACGCAGCTGCTCGACGCCGGACTCCTCGACGAGCTGATGGTCTTCACGCACCCGGCCGTCCTCGGGCGTGGGCGGCCGCTCTTCGACCCACCGCCGTCGGGTGCGCGACCGCCGCTTGTCCTCGACCTGCTCGAGCAGCAGCGGTGGGACAACGGCGTGACGCTGCACCGGTACGACCTCCGGCGCTGATCAGCCGGCGGACGGTGCCGTCCCGACGATGACCAGCCGCCACGCGCTCGACCGGTCGCTGTCGAAGCCGTTGAACGCGACGGAGTCGACGTCCGTGCTCGCGAGCCGCGTCAGACGGATCGGGTTCGGGCTGTCCCGGCAGGCCACGGGGTCGACGGTGAAGTCGCCGGATCCGCCCCGGGACTCGATGCGGACGATCCCCCGCATGTGCCCGTTGCCGAAGCACGAGAACTCGAGGTGGTCGATCGCCTTCGCGGCCGGGAACCGCAGCGTGACGCCGGTCCCGACCTCGGACGGGTCCTCGTCGCCGGGTTGGATGTCCGCTGTCAGCACGCCGAGGACGTCCGGGTCGGTCTCGGTCGCCGCCTCCTGTGCGCTCCGCCAGTCGGCGAGCGCCTCCTCGTCGACCGTCGGCGTCGCCGTGCAGCCGGCCAGCAGCAGCAGGACGGCGAGCGGCGGGACGAGGAGGTGGGGACGGTGCACGGTGCGAGCCTACGGAACTGGAGGCGCGGCGCCAGCTGGCATCGCGCCTCCAGTCCGGGGGATGGTGGCGTCAGACGTCGCGTCGGCGTGCCACCACGAGTGCGAGTGCGCCCACCACGGCCACCTCGGCCGCGAGCACGCCGAAGCCGCCCCAGCCGTTCAGGACGATGCCCTCCTGCGGCGTGGCGTCGCCGGCCGAGTAGGTGAACAGCTGCATCCCGGCCTGGTCGGGCAGGAACTTCGTGACGTCGAGGAGCCACTGCGCCTGCAGCACGCTCGCGATGAGCGACAGCACGATCGGGACGACGAGCAGGAGCCCGAGGGTGATCGCGATCCCGCCGGCGCTCGACCGGACGAGGAGTCCGATGCCGTACGCGAGCAGGGCGAGCAGCGTGACGTACACCGAGGCGCCGAGCAGCGGCATGAACACCGACGGATCGGCGAGGTCGGCGTGCACGCCCTTGCCCGCCTGCAGGGCAGCCGAGGCGAACACCCCGATCCAGATCGACACCGCGCTGACGACGAAGGTGGTGACCGCGAGGACCGAAGCCTTCGCGAGGATCACACCCGTCCGACGGGGGTCGGCGGTGAAGGTCGAGCGGACCTGGCCGGTGCCGTACTCCCCCGTGATGATGAGCACGCCGAGCACCGCGACGACGAGTGCCGTCAGGGAGACGCTCGCGGTGTTGATCGTGACGAGGGTGCCGTTCGCGGAGTCCTGGGCGACGGGCGTGCCGACGTCGAGGGCGTTGCCGATGAGGACCGCCATCGCGATCGTGACCACGACGAGGATCGCCAGGCACCAGATCGTGGAGCGGATGCTGCGGAGCTTGATCCACTCGCTGCGGACGAGCCGGCCGAAGCCGAGCCCGATCGTGGGCGGCAGATTCGTGGGCGGCAGGGTCGTGGCGGTCATCGGGTGCCCTCCGATCGGTACTCGACGTCGTCGCGGGTGAGCGCCATGTAGGCCTCTTCCAGGCTGGCGCCCACGGGTGTGAGCTCGTGGAGCGGGACGCCGACCTGTGCGGCGATGTTCCCGACCGTGGTGGCGTCCGGGCCGACCACCATGAAGGTGCCGTCCTCGCGCGGGGTCACGGACGCGTTCGGGCCGATCGCCTGGAACAGCTGGTCGGGAGCCGGCGTCCGGACGACGACGCGGCTGCCGCCGGTGCCGCCGCCCGCGGCGACGAACTCCTGGATGGGGGCGTCGGCGAGGACCCGGCCGCGGCCGAGGACGACGACGCGGTCGGCCGTCTGCGCCATCTCGCTCATGAGGTGGCTGGACAGGAACACGGTGCGCCCGTCGGCGGCCATGCGGCGGGCGAGCTGCCGCACCCAGAGCACGCCGTCCGGGTCGAGGCCGTTGACCGGCTCGTCGAGGATGAGCGTCTTCGGGTCGCCGAGCAGTGCCGCGGCGATGCCGAGTCGCTGCCCCATGCCGAGCGAGAACCCGCCGACGCGCTTCTTCGCGACGGAGTCGAGGCCGGTCATGTCGATGACCTCGTGCACGCGGGACTTCGGGATCCCGTGGGTCGCCGCGAGCGAGAGGAGGTGGTTGTAGGCGCTGCGGCCCTGGTGGACGGCCTTGGCCTCGAGGAGCGCCCCGACCTGCCGGAGCGGGTCGCGGAAGGACGTGTACGGCTGCCCGTTCACGGTCGCCCGCCCGGCCGTGGGGCGGTCGAGCCCCATGATCATGCGCATCGTGGTGGACTTCCCGGCGCCGTTCGGCCCGAGGAAGCCGGTCACGCTGCCCGGCCGCACGACGAACGAGACGTCGTCGACGGCGGTCTTCGGACCGTACTGTTTGGTGAGGTGCTCGACTTCGATCACGGCGGCCACGCTACGGGGACCTGGGAGTCGGCCGCGTCCACCCTGAGGGGGAGATGGGGTGGACCGCTCGGGGGACCCCGTCGCGACCTCGGCTCGGCGCCCGACCCCCAAAGACCCGTTTGACGGTCGCGCCGGGGCCGACCACGATGGCTTCCGTGTCCACCATCGAGAGCCTCCGGGCGACCGCGCACCCCGTCCGCCTGCGGCTGCTGTCGCTCGTCACGGGTGCGGCGATGAGCGCTGCCGAGGCCGGTCGAGAGCTCGGCGTCTCCCAGGCCGCGGCGAGCTACCACCTGCGGGTGCTCGAACGCGCTGGACTCGTGCGGGTCGTCGAGACCGTGCGGCTCCGGGGCGGTGACGCGAAGCGGTACCGGCACGAGTCGTCGGCTCGGCGGTTCCGCCTCGACGACGGCGACGGGAGTGCTGCTCCGGAGGTCCTCCCCGCGGACGACCAGCGTGTCTACGTCGAGGCCCTGGTCCAGGAGCTCCTCCGGCGCACCGACGACCGCACGACCGGTCCGTCGACCTCGACCGACGCCGAGCTCTGGGTCGGACCGGAGACGTGGCGCCGCGTGGTGCAGCACGTCGGCGACGCGGCCGCGCTCCTGCACGCCGCGGCCCGACCGCCGCGGACCCCGGGAACGGTGCCGGTCTCGATGACGGTCTCGATGTTCCCGCTGCGGCGACCGTGAGGACGCCGAGGGGCACCGGGCCGCTGCGGCACGCCCCGTTCCGGTGGCTCGTCACCGCCCGGACGGTGAGCATCGTCGGGAACGCGGTCGCACCCATCGCCCTCGCGTTCGCGGTCCTCGACCTGACCGGCTCCCCCGTCGACCTCGGTCTCGTGGTGGCGGCGCGGTCGGTGGCGAACGTCGCCGTCCTGCTCTTCGGCGGCGTGCTGGCCGACCGGCTGCCCCGTGACGTGCTGCTCGTGGTCACGTCGCTCGCGGCCGCGGCCACCCAGGCGATGATCGCCGCGCTCGTCCTGACCGGCAGCGCCACCGTCCCGCTGCTCGTCCTGTTGAGCATCCTGAACGGCGCGGTCGCCGCGGTGAGCCTGCCGACGACCGCGGCCATGGTGCCGGAGACCGTCCCGGCGACGGAACTCCGTCCTGCCAACGCGGTGATCCGGCTCGCGCTGAACGGCGGCACCATCGTCGGTGCGTCGGCGGGTGCGGCGGTCGTCGCCGTCGTCGGTGCCGGCTGGGGGCTGGCGATCGACGCGGCGGGGTTCGCGCTCGCCGCGCTGCTCTTCACGCGGATCCGACTGCTGAGACCCGCGCGGGACGCCGACGCCGAGCCGACGTCCGTGCTCGCCGACCTCCGGGACGGCTGGGCGGAGTTCACCCGGCGCCGGTGGGTCTGGACCGTGGTGGCGCAGTTCACCGTCCTGAACGCCGCTTTCGTCGGTGCGACGACCGTGCTCGGCCCGGTGGTGGCCGACGGGTCCTTCGGTCGGGCTGCCTGGGGACTCGTGGTGTCCGCGCAGACCGTCGGGCTCGCGCTCGGTGCGGTCGTGGCGCTGCGGTGGCAGCCCCGGCGAGCGCTCGGCATCGGCGTCGCGACGATGGCGGTGACCGCGCTGCCCGCAGCCGCGCTCGGACTCGTGCCGACGCTCCCCGTGCTCCTCGTCGCGTTCCTGCTCGGCGGCACCGCCCTCGAACTGTTCTCCATCGCCTGGGACCACGCGCTGCAGACGAACGTGCCGCGGGAGCTGCTCTCGCGGGTGTACTCGTACGACATGGTCGGGTCGTTCGTCGCCGTGCCGCTCGGCGAGGCGCTCGTCGGACCCCTCGCGGGGGTGGTCGGCACCCCGGCGACGCTCGTCGGGTGCGCGGTCGTGATCGTGCTGGCCACCGCCGTCGCCGCGTCGACCCGGAGCGTCCGGCGCGTCGAGGTCACCGCTGCCTGACGTGCCGCCGCAGCCGGCGCCGGGGCTAGCCTGACGCCGTGAGCGACGCACTGGACGACGGGCCGTTCTTCCACGGGACCAAGGCGGACCTGCACGTCGGCGACCTGCTGATCGCCGGGTTCCGCTCGAACTACCGGCCCGAGGTCGTGATGAACCACGTGTACTTCACCGCGCTCCGGGACGGCGCCGGGCTCGCGGCCGAGCTGGCGGCGGGCAACGGACTCCCCCGTGTGTACGAGGTCGAGCCGACCGGAGCGTTCGAGGACGACCCGAACGTGACGGACAAGAAGTTCCCGGGCAACCCGACGCGCTCCTACCGCAGCACGGCGCCGCTCCGGATCACCGGCGAGGTGACGGGCTGGCCGCGGTTGACGCCGGAGGCACTCCAGGCGTGGCGCGATCGGCTGGCGGCGCTGCGCGCGGACGAGCGGGGCGAGATCATCAACTGACCGCCGCGCCCGACCGGCCGGCGCCCCGGACGGGATTTCGCGCTGCGCGACAGTTCACGGGAGCGCGACCGCGTGAAGTGTCGGTCAGCGCGAAAACCCGCGCCCGCCCGGCGGAGGCCGTCAGCGCGACCGCGCCCGGTACTCCCCCGGCGGCCCACCGCACGCGCGGGTGAAGTGCGCGTAGAAGCTCGACTGCGACCCGAACCCCGCTGCGTGCGCGATCTCCGACGTCGTCATCGAGGTCGTCGCGAGCAACCGCTGCGCCTCGGCGACCCGGCACCGGGTGAGGTACTCGAGGATGGTCGTCCCGACGTCCTGCCGGAACACCGACATCGCGTAGTGCGGGTGCAGGTGCGCCGCCGCGGCCACGTCGGCCACCTCGATCGGCTCACGGAACCGGTCGACCACGAACCGCACCATGTCGATCACCCGGTGCATGGCGTCCGCGGTGCCGTGCCCGCCGCCCGGGCGGAGGTCGACGGCGTCCCGGTGGTGCCGCAGCAGCCGTCGGACGAGCGCCTGGGCCTCGAGGTTCGCGATGGTCTCGGCGCCCTCGTCCGCGAAGTCCCGCTGCCACGAGCCGAGCATCGACTCGACGTCACGACCGGCGGCCTCGGTCGGCACGACGACCGGCCGGTTGAGCAGCATCGCGCCGAGGTCGTGGTCGGGCAGCCCCCACGCGAGCACCTCGCCGAGCGGGATGTGCACCCATCGGAACTCCCCGGTCCCCGTCCCGTCGCCGACGAGCTGGTGCGGGGTCCAGCCCCAGAAGAGCGCGATCTCGCCGGCGTGCACGCTGACCGGGGCGCCGCCGAAGCGGTAGTCGAGGTGCCCGTCGAGCACGAGGTTGATCTCGAGGTCGTCGTGCCGGTGGGACGACGGCATGAGCGGCGCCGGGCCACGGTGGCTCCAGTACGCCGCTTCCATCGTCTCCACATCGAGCACACCGCGAGCCTACGACAGCGACCCGCGGGCCCGACAGCGGCCTCCGGGCCCGACAGCGACCCGAGCGCGCCCATCCGAGGATCCTGGAACCCCGCCGTCCGAAGCCGGAGGCCCGCACCCGCCCCCGCTTCCTACCGTCGTTGCATGACCAAGATCACCATCATCGGCGCCGGCGGCTTCGTCTTCCCGTTCCGCCTCATCGGCGACCTCGTCTCCTTCCCCGCACTGCAGGGCGCGACGCTGCACCTCATGGACCTCGACGCGGGCAGGGTCGCCCGCACCGCGAGCGCTGCCCGCGAGCTCGTCGCCCACCACGGCCTCGGCACCGAGGTCCTCGAGACCACCGACCGCCGCGAGGCCCTCGCCGACGCGGACGTCGTCATCATCACGTTCCAGGTCGGCGGCGTGGAGTCGTACAAGTGGGACGTGGAGATCCCCCGGAAGTACGGCATCGACCAGGCCGTCGGCGACACCGTGGGACCCGGCGGCGTGTTCCGCTTCCTGCGCTCCGTGCGCGCCTACGAGGACATCGCCCGCGACGCGCTCGAGCTCTGCCCGGACGCCCAGTTCATCAACTACGCGAACCCGATGGCGATGGCCACGGCGTTCCTCAACGCGAAGGGCCTGCGCACGGTCGGCCTCTGCCACAGCGTGCAGGGCACCACGCGCATGCTCGCCCGGACCCTCGACGTGCCGTACGACGAGGTCGAGTACGTCAGCGCCGGCATCAACCACCAGGCCTGGATCCTCGAGTTCACGCGGCGGAACGGCGAGGACCTGTACCCGCGCCTCCGCGAGGTGATGACCGCGAAGCACCGGCGCGGCGTCGCGGCGGCCGACCTGCACGACGACGACGGCGACCACAGCGAGGCGGCTGCGGCGGCGAGCAACTACGAGGGCGGCAACGAGCAGGTCCGCACGCAGCTGATGCGGTCGTTCGGGTACTTCGAGACCGAGTCGAGCCACCACGCGAGCGAGTACGTGCCGTACTTCCGCAAGGACCCGGAGACCGTGCTCGAGTACATCCCGGAGCGCTGGGACTACTACGAGATCTGCCTCGCCCACGACGAGCAGGGCGACGTCGACCAGCAGCTCGAGAAGCTCAAGGCCGACCTCTCCCCGTCGGTCGAGTACGGCGCGAGCATCGTCAACGCGATCGTCACCGGCGTCCCCGCGGTGGTCTACGGCAACGTCCCGAACCGCACCGGCGTGATCGCCAACCTGCCGTCGGACGCCTGCGTCGAGGTCGCCTGCCTGGCCGACGGCAACGGGGTCACCCCGATCTCGTTCGGCGAACTCCCCCCGCAGCTCGCGGCGATCAACCGGACGAACACGAACGTGCAGACGCTGGCGGTCCGCGCGGCACTGACCGGCAGCGTCGAGCACGTCCACCACGCGGTCGCGCTCGACCCCCTCACCGCGGCGCACCTCACGCTCGACCGGATCGCCGAGATGACCGACGAGCTGCTGCACGCACACGCCGCGCTGCTCCCGGAGTCGCTGCGTCCGGCGACCGCGGCACCGGCCGAGCAGGGTGCCGTCCAGGAGGCGCGACCCGCCCTCGTCTGACCGCCCCGTCCGCCGACGGGGCCGGGTCCACCGCGCGACCCGGCCCCGTCACGGACGCACCCGGACCCCGGGACGCGCACCGCGCCTCCTGGACCACCACGGCACCACGACCTCGAAGGAGAGGACCATGCCGACCCGACCACCCACCCAGCTGGCCCGACGCGGGTTCCTCGCGCTGGCCGGCATCTCGATGGCCGGCGCACTCGCCGCCTGCGCCGGCCAGGGCACCGCTGCCCACGGCGGCACGAAGCACATCCGCCTCTCGACCTGGAACATCCCGACGGACATCACGAGCTACCAGCAGATCGCCGACGAGTTCGTCGCGGCGCACCCCGGCACGAGCGTCGCCGTCGAGGTCACCACCGGCCAGTTCCACCAGTGGTTCATCACCCGGCTCGCCGCGGACCTCGCGCCCGACGTCATCCGGATCACCCCGCAGCAGATCGGCCGGTACGCCGCGAACGGCAGCCTCGTCGACATCTCCGGCTCGATCCCGAAGGACTACCAGCAGGACTACAGCACGCCGTTCTGGGCGATCGGTGCCCGGGACGACGGTGTGTACGGCGTCTTCCAGCACACCGACAACTTCATCACCTACTACAACCGCGAGGTCATGGACCGGATCGGGGTCACCCCGCCGGAGCGCCTCGCGGACGCGTGGACGTGGGACGAGTTCCTCGACGTCGCGAAGGAGGTCAAGCAGGTCACCGGCAAGTACGCGTTCGGGTACGGCTGGTCCGCGCCGGAGACCGCCTACCGGTGGCTGCCGTTCGTCTACCAGAACGGGGGCGCGTTCCTCGGCGAGGACGGTGCCACCCCCTCGATGGACACCCCCGAGGCGATCGACGCCCTGGCGTTCGGGCGCAAGTGGTACGCCGACGGCCTCGCCACCACCGGCAACCTGTCGAAGAGCGGCGGCGGGGACGTCTCCCGCAACCTGTTCCTGACCGGGCAGATCGGCATGATGCTCAACAACCCCGAGTCGATCGTGCAGCTCGACACCGACATGCGGGACAACTGGGGCACGGCGCCGATGATCCGGAACGTCGGTGAGGCGAGCGACCTCGGCGGCAACGCCCTCGCCGTCACGAAGTCGAGCAAGCACCCCGAGCTCGCGGCCGAGCTCGTCGCGATGATCACCTCGCGGCCGAAGATGCAGCAGTTCTGCCACGACGGCAACTGGCTGCCGGCCCGCGAGTCCCTCGACGCGGCGGACATCGGGTACGCCGCGAACTCGGACACCATGCAGCGGTTCATCGACCAGGGGTCGACCATCCCGCTGTCGATGGTGAAGGCCGAGAGCGGGCAGTACTTCTCGTCGCTCAACGCGGTGTTCGCCGACTACCTCGACCTGTGCCTGCTCGGGCAGCTCAGCCCGAAGGAGGCCTCGAGCCAGATGATGGAGGCGATGCGCAGTGTCACTGCGAACTGAGACCGCGCCGGTCCGGACCACGGCGTCGACCGCCCCGCCGACCGGTGGGCTCCCCGTCGGTGGTGCCGCACGACGACGCCAGGGCCGGTTCGTCCCCTGGGTGTTCGTCGGCCCCGCGGCGCTGCTGTTCCTCGGCTTCTCGCTCATCCCGATCGTGACCGCGATCACCCTGAGCTTCCAGGACTCGAGCACCTCGCTCGGCGACGGCACCTGGGTGGGCGGGAAGAACTTCGTCGACATGGGCTCCGACCCGTTGATCGGGACGGCGCTGCGGAACACGCTCGTCTTCACGATCGGGACCGTCCCGACCGCGATGGCGATCGGCCTCGCCCTGGCGGTGGCGCTGAACCGACCGCTGCCCGGGCGTTCGGTGTTCCGTGCGCTCTTCTTCGTGCCGATGGTCGCCGCCGGCGTCGTGGTCGGCGTCATCATGTCGTGGATCTTCAACGGTGACTACGGCGTCGTGAACAACCTGCTCGAGGCGCTCGGTCTCGGCCGCGTGCCCTGGCTGACCGCGCCCGGCTGGGCGATGGCGACCCTGGTGATCGTCGTCGTGTGGACCCGGATCGGGTTCTGCATGGTGATCTACCTCGGTGCGCTGCAGTCCGTGCCCGCCGAGCTCAAGGAGGCAGCCGCGATCGACGGCGCCTCGCGGTGGGTGCGGTTCCGGACGATCACGTGGCCGCTCCTGCGACCGACGACGTCGATCCTGCTCATCCTCAACGTGGTGTTCTCGCTGCAGGCGTTCGACGTCATCTACGTGATGACCGGCGGCGGCCCCGGCTTCTCCACCACGGTGCTCATCCAGTACGTGTTCCGGTCCGCGTTCATCGACGCGCGGATGGGGTACGCCGCGGCGCTCGGGCTGGTGCTCGTCGCGATCCTGCTCGTGTTCACGCTGCTCCGGCAGCGGGCCAACAAGAAGGCTGAGGAGGCCATCTGATGGCACTGTCCGTTGCGGGGTCGACCCGCGCCTCCCGTCCGACCGCCGCGCGGCGGAAGCCACGCCCGGGCCGCTGGGTGCTCGTCGCCGCACTCACCGCGTTGGCGATCCTGATGGTCTTCCCGCTGTACTGGATGGTCGTCTCCGCGCTCACCCCTGGCGGCCAGTCGCAGAGCGGCACGTTCTCGCTCTTCCCGACCCGGCCCACCTTCGAGAACTACACGCAGGTGTTCAGCACGCAGCCGGTCTGGCGGTGGCTCGGGAACTCCGCGCTCATCACCAGCGTCGGCACCGCGCTGAGCGTCGTCGTCTCGCTGATGGCCGGGTACGCCCTGGCGAAGTTCCGGTTCGTCGGGCGGGGGCTGCTCTACTCGGCGTTCCTCGTCACGATCATGATCCCGATCCAGGTCACCCTCGTGCCGAGCTTCCTCGTCGTCGCGAAGATCGGGCTCGTCGACTCCCCCTGGGCGGTCATCCTGCCGACGGTGTTCGACGTGGTCGGGATCTTCATCGCCCGGCAGTTCATGCTCGGGGTGCCGGACGCCCTGATGGAGGCCGCGCGGCTCGACGGCGCCGGCGAGTTCCAGACCTTCTTCCGGGTCGTGCTGCCGACCTGCGGTCCCCTCGTCGGGGTACTCGTGATCCTCGGGTTCATGACCCGGTGGAACGACTTCCTCTGGCCGCTCGTCGTGCTGCAGGGCAACGAGAACCTCACCGTGCCGGTCGCGCTGTCGACGCTGACGAACAACCCGGCGTTCAGTTCGCCGTGGGGTGCCGTGATGGCGATCGCCACCGTGACGGTGCTGCCGCTGCTCGTGGTGTTCCTGGCGTTCCAGCGGCAGTTCGTGCAGGGCATCGCCTCGACGGGCATCAAGTAGGCCGCGGGCGCGCGGGCGTACCTGGTCGGGACGGCAGCACGGTTACACCGCGGCGCGGAGCACGGCCCCCACGACGCGCGCGGGCTCGGGCAGCCGCTCGTTCGTGGCCGACGCCCGGAAGGAGTCGAGAGCGAGCGCGGCGAACCGCCGCGCGGCACCGAGTCGCTCGGCCGGGTCGTCCCCGCCAAGCCCCCGCGCCGCGAGCAGCACGAGGAGCAGGTCGTCGACGACGAAGTCGGGCCGCAACCGTCCCGCGGCCTTGGCTCGCAACGCCAGGCCCGCCATCGCGTGCAGGAGCTCGGCGCGGTGCCGTGCGAGCCGGTCGGACACCTGGCCCGCGGCGACGAGCGCATCGACGAAGCCCTGGTTGCGAGCGTTCAACTCGACGGTCCGCTCGACGACGGAACGCAGGCCCAGCCAGGGGTCCGGGAGCGCGGCACCCTCGAGGACGATGCTCCGGCAGAGCTCGAGCTCGTCCTCGAACGCGGCGTCGACGAGGTCCTGCCTGGTCGGGAACCGCCGGTAGAGCGTCGCCGGCCCGACCCCCGCGTGCCGGGCGATGTCCCGCATCGTCACGTCGAGGCCGCGCGCGCCGAACAGCTCGCGCGCGGCCTGCAGCACGCGGTCGCGGTTCTCGCGTGCGTCGGATCGGAGGTGAGACGTCTCGTCGGTCATCGCTCCCACTTTAGTCAAGTGGACGTGGGCGTCCGTTAGCGTCGCGAGCATGCACGCAGTCACCATCCAGTCCTTCGGTCCGCCGGACGGCCTCGTCCCCACCGAGCTCCCCGAACCCGTCGCCGCACCCGGCCAGGTCCTCGTCGACGTCGAGGCGATCGGCGTCGGCGGCGTGGACGCCGTCATCCGGCGCGGGACGATCGCGCGCCCCGGACTCGAGCCCGGGTACGTCCCGGGCAGCGAGGTCGCCGGGCGCGTCGTCGCCGTCGGGGACCAGCGGGACGTCGACTGGCTCGGCCGCCGGGTCTGGGCGTTCACGGGCGTCGGTGGCGCGTACGCCGAGCGTGTCGTCGCCGGGACCGGGGACCTCACACCGCTCGAGGACGGTTTCGACGCCGTGGACGCCGTCGCCCTGGGGTCGGCCGCCCCGGTCGCCCGGTTCGCGCTGGCGCACGCGCACCTCGCCCCGGGCGAACGGGTGCTGGTACGCGGAGCCGCCGGCAACATCGGGATCGCCGCGGTCGAGCTCGCCGCACAGGCCGGTGCCGCGGCGGTCGCGGTGACGACGGGTTCGGCCGAGCGAGGCGACCGTCTGCGCGGGTTCGGCGCCACCCATGTGCTCGACCGGCAGGGCGCGGGCGACGGGCCGGAGTCCTACGACGTGGTCATCGACGTCGTCGGCGGCCCCGCGATGCCCGCGTTCATCGAGCGCCTGGCACCGAACGGTCGGCTGGTCCTCGTCGGCGCCGTGGCCGGCATGCCGCCGGCGGACTTCGGCGCGCACCTGCTCCGCGGCTTCCAGCAGTCGCGGTCGGTCGCGACCTTCAGTCTCGACTCCGTGCCGCGCGACGCCCTGGCGTCGGAGCGGACGGAGCTGTTCCGCGCGGCCGCCGCGGGGACCCTGTCCCCGGTCGTCGACGCGGTGCTGCCGCTCGCGGACGCTGCGGAAGCGCACCGCCGCATGGACGACGGCGAGGTCTTCGGACGGATCGTCCTGACGCCCTGATCCCGGTCATGGAAAGACGGGAGGCGCGGTGCCGGCTGGCACCGCGCCTCCCGTCCGTCACCTGGTGACGTCAGCCGCGGATCACGGAGATCTCGTCGGCCTGCGGACCCTTCTTGCCGGGGCCGACCACGTAGCGGACGTGGTCGGTGTCCTCGAGCGAGCGCAGGCCCGTCGACGCGACGATGCTGGAGAAGTGGGCGAACAGGTCGTCGGACCCGTCGTCCGGGGTGATGAAGCCGAACCCCTTGTTGTTGTCGAACCACTTGACGGTTCCGGTGGGCATCAGAGCCACCCCTCTCAGTGGATGCGCAGTTGCGCGACCATCGGGCAGGCGAACGGGTCACGAGCGGCGAGCCCGACCCGGTTGAGGTACCGGACGACGATGCCGTACGAGCGCAGCAGGGTGGTCTCGGTGTAGGGCACGTCGAGCGTGTCGCAGTGGTCGCGGACGAGCAGGCGGGCCTGCTTCAGCGCCGGACGCGGCATCGACGGGAACAGGTGGTGCTCCACCTGGTAGTTCAGGCCACCCATGAGGAACGAGACCCACCAGCCACCGCGGATGTTGCGGGAGGTGCGGACCTGGCGCGAGAAGAAGTCGACCTTGGCGTCGTGCGCGATGGTCGGCATGCCCTTGTGGTTCGGGGCGAACGAGGCGCCCATCATCACACCGAAGACGGCGAGCTGGACCCCGAGGAACGCGCACGCCATGCCGAAGGGCAGGAACCAGAACACGATCGTCAGGTAGATGCCGAAGCGGGCGACGAGCAGGCCGGCCTCGAGCCAGCGGTGCTTCACGTCGGCCTTCGTGCCGTTGCCCGTGACGATGCTCATCACGGCGTAGCGGTGCAGGTTCAGGCCCTCGAGCGTGAGGAGGGGGAAGAACAGCCAGCCCTGGAAGCGCATGAACGTCGTCATGAGCGGGCCCTTCACCGACGCGGCGTCCTCCGGCAGGAAGCGGATGCCGTCCGGCGCGATGTCCGGGTCCTTGCCGACGGTGTTCGGGTTGCCGTGGTGGCGGGTGTGCTTGTTCATCCACCACGAGTAGCTGAGGCCGACCATGAACGTGCCGAGCCAGCGGCCGGCGTGGTCGTTCCACTTCTGCGAGGCGAAGACCTGACGGTGCGCGGCCTCGTGCGAGAGGAACGCGAACTGCGTGAAGAGGACGCCGAGGGCTCCGGCGACGATGAGCTGGAACCACGAGTCGCCGAGGAACGCGAACGCGACCCAGGCGAGGGCGAGGGTGCCGATGAGGGTTCCGAACAGGGACCAGTAGAAACCGGTGCGGCGGCGCAGGAGGCCGTTGTCCTTCACCTGCGCCAGCAGCGCGGAGTAGGTCGACGTGCCCTTGCGGGGACCTGTTGCGGGACGGGTGCGGGTGTAACCCGGTGCGAGCGGAGTGGTGGTCATGAGGACCGCCTTCCGGTACGGATCGGTCCTTCAACCAATGCGAGTGAGTTCACGCGTTTGCGCTTGGCGCGACACTAGGGGCGGAACATGCGTGTTCGCCTGGGAGTCCGGTTTGCGTCGGTCCGTCTGCCACGATCTTCCGTCGGTCCGTCTGCCACGATCGACGCATGCCTCTCGACGGACGTCCCCTCGAACGCCTCGGCTTCCTCACCATCGGGTCGTTCGACCCGGCACGGCCCGGACTCGGTCACGAGGAGACCCTCCGGGTCATCGAGCGCGCCGAGGCCCTGGGCTTCGACAGCGCGTGGTTGCGGCACCGGCACGTGCAGCACGGCATCTCCTCCCCCGTCGCGCTGATGGCCGCCGCCTCACAGCGGACCTCCCGGATCGCGCTCGGGACGGCCGTCACGCCGATCGGCGCCGAGAACCCGTTCCGGCTCGCCGAGGACCTGGCGACGGTCGACGTGCTCCTCGGCGGTCGTCTCAACCCCGGTTTCTCCTCCGGCACCCCGATGCACTACGACCTCTACCGGGACGCGCTGTACCCGGACACCGCCGAGCAGGAGGACTTCGGCGACGCCCGACTCCTGCGCTTCCGTGACCTCGTCCGGGGCGACCCGGTCGTCGAGGTCGCCGAGCAGCGCGGCATCGAGGAGTTCGCCACGACCGTCCAGCCGCAGAGCCCCGGCCTCGCCGACCGGCTCTGGTACGGCACGGGCAGCACGCGGTCAGCGGTGTGGGCGGCGCAGAACGGCTTCCACCTGCTCACCTCGAGCGTGACGCGGAGCGAGATCGGCACGGACTTCGCGACGAACCAGCGCGCCCAGGTCGACGCCTACCTCGAGGCGCACCCGTCCCCGGGGACCGCCCGCGTGTCGCAGGGACTCGTCGTGATCCCCACCGACACGGCGACACCCGAGCAGGAGGCCCGGTACCGCGCCTACGTCGAGGGTCGGTCGGGTCGCGTCGGGGTGCCGACGAGGCCGGGGAAGCTGCTCTTCGCCGCCGACCTGGTCGGGACATCGGCCGAGATCGCTGATCGTCTGCGCGCGGACGCCGGGTACCAGGTGGCCACGGAGGTCGCCTTCGCGCTGCCGTTCTCGTTCGAGGCGGAGGACTACGCGCAGATCATCACGGACATGGCGGAGCGGCTCGGGCCGACGCTGGGATGGGCGCCGGGGGCCGTGGCGACCACCGGTCGCTGAGACCGCCGCGGAGCGCCCGGTCAACGCCCCGCGCGGTGTTCAGTGCGCGGCGAGGAAGGGGTCGAGGACCGCCCACGTCGCCGCGGGTGCCTCCAGGTGCGGAAGGTGCCCCGCCGCAGGGACGACATGGAACTCGGCACCCGGGACGGCAGCGGCGACGGCCCGCCCGTACGCCGGGGTGACGATGCCGTCGCTCTGGCCGAACACGACGAGGGTGGGGACCCGCACCGCGCCGAGCCGCCCGAGGAGCGTGGGATCGCTCATGGCCCGACCCGCGAGCACCGCCATCGTCCGTCCGTTCGACTGCTGGACGGCTCGCTGCTCGGGCGTGGCCGAAGCGGGATCGACGTACCCCCGGTCCGGGTCGTGCCACGCGGCCTCGGCGAGTCCGCGGGCGTCGAGCGCGAAGAAGTCCGCGATGGGCTCGCCGTCCACCACCGCACCGACGCCGTCGATGTCGACGACGGCGCCGAGCAGCCCCCCGTAGCGCTCGTCGGCCGCTGCCTGCACCGCCATCTCGAGGGCGATCCAGCCGCCGATCGAGGAACCGATCACGGCGACGTCCCGCTGCCCCTCGGCGAGCAGGCGCTCGAGGTACGCGGTCGCGAGGGCGGCGATCGAGTCGAGGTCGTCAGGGCGCTCGGTACGTTCATTCGATTTACTTGAGTGAGTAATAAGATGCTCGTGAAGCAGTGGCACGTCAAGTTGCACGGCCAGCAGGAGGACCTCGGATGGCACCAGCATCATCGCCCAGCGCCGCCGCGCTCCGACGCCGATCGCAGATCATTCATGCCACCATCGCGGTGATCGCCGACGTCGGGTACGCACGCTGCTCGTTCGCGGAGATCGCCCGTCGCGGAGGTCTCAGCAGCACCCGCCTGATCTCGTACCACTTCGACGACCGCGACGCATTGATGCGTGCAGTCGCGTCGACGATCGTCGATGACCTCGCGGTTGCGGTCACGACGGCGATGCGGCGAGCAACCTCGCCACGCGACGCGGTGCACGCCTACCTGCGCGCGAACGTCGCCTTCGCCGACACCCACCGGCCGGAGGTGATCACGCTCGCGGCACTGCTGTTCGCCGGGAGCCTCCCGGCAGACGGCGGCGATGTCGATGCGACGCAGCAGACCATCGCTTCGTTGATCGCGGCCGGCGTCGAGGAGGGTGAGTTCAGCGGCGTCGACCCGGTCATCGCGGCAGATGTCTTGCAGCGCACGGTCGAGGGAGTCTTCCTCCGACTGCACCGGGCACCCGACGCGGACCTGTCGGATCTCGGTGACGGCCTGGTCGCGTTCTTCGACTCCGGACTCGGCACCATGGACCACGACCGTGCTGCGAGGGAGTCGTTCTGATGACCCGTCGGTTCGTCAGCGGCTCGCGGCGCAGTCCTCACGCACCACCCTCGTCGTCACCGTCGTGACAGCAGCCGTGAGCGTCGCGGCGGTTGTCCACTCACCCCTCACCGCGGTCATGATCCGCGACGGGGAGCTCGTGCGCGCCGGACAGTGGTGGCGGCTCGTCACGTCGATCCTCGTCCAGCCCGACGGGTGGGGGCAGTTCGCGTTCAACCTGCTGGGGATCGCTGTGGTGGGATCAGCACTCGAGCAGCGTCGGTCGGAACGGGTGTGGCTCCTGACGTACCTGGTCGCAGGCGTCGGGAGTGGGCTCGTCGTCACGCTGCTCCTCCCCGAGCAACGCGATGGTGGCGCCTCGGACTGCGTCGCGGGCCTGATCGGCGCGCTCGTCGTCGTCTGGGTTCTGGACCGCACCACCTCCACCGGTTTCGAGGCCTTGCTCGACACCGTCGCGATCGCGTACAGCGCATTCTTCTGCGTCTACCTGACACTGATCGACCTCGGCGGCGTCTGGCCCGCGATCATCGCTGGCGACGCCGCGGTCGCAGTCGCACTGACCGCCTCGCGCCGCTTCGGTGCTGTCCGGACCGTCTTCGGTCTGCTGGTCCTGGTCACGGTCACCGGCGGGGTCATGACGGCGCGGATCGACGGCCACGGGATCGGGCTCCTCACCGGCGCTCTCCTCGCCATCATCATCGCGCGGACACGGCCACGGCGTCCGACGACCGCCGCTGCCACGTGAGATGAGGTGCATCGAGACCCGGTCGCAATGGTGACCGCTCGACCATTCAACGGGCGGAGGGAGGATGGGCGTCATTCAGATGAGGATCCCTCATCGGGCAGCCAGAGACGATCGTTCCGGGCCAAGGATCGGCGGCGCCCTGCGGTGTAAGTTCTTGCACTTTCAGTAAACGGAGATAGTCTCCCTGTCTACGCGGAGAGTGTCTCCGCTCAGAGCGGAGGATCACCGTGGTTACTGACGTGAGCACGAGCGGGCGGGCACCTAGGGCTGACGCTCAGCGCAACCGGGATCTCATCTTGGGGACCGCAGAGAGGCATTTTTCCGAGCACGGCGTCGGCGCCTCGCTGGACGCGATTGCGAAGCAGACAGGCGTCGGTGCTGGCACGCTCTACCGTCATTTCCCGACCCGCGAGGCCCTGCTGGCAGCACTACTGGCCGCCCGCGACCAGGAACTGATAGCTCGACGCGAGCACCTGCGCGCTGAGTCGGTGAACACGGCCGAAGCGCTTGACGGCTGGCTTGCAGCGATCGTCACCTGGGCCGGGGCGTACGAGGGTCTTCCCGAACCTCTACGAACGGCGACGGAGACGAGCGCGTCGCCGCTCGCCACGACGTGCGAAGGGTTCGTGACGACGACGGCGGAGTTCCTAGAGGCGGCCCAACGGGATGGCCTCGCGCGCCATGACGTCCGGCCGCGTGATCTCTTCCTCGCTGCACTTGCGACGAGCTGGGTGCGCGGGGCCTCTCTCGCGGACGACGCTTCGGCCTTGGCGCTTTCTGCGCTGACGCGCACGGGATGGGCGGCGCCGGAACCTACTCGGCCCACACACCCCCGCAACTGACAGCACGTTCCCCTGCCCGGCACGGGCAACCACCACATCACGAAGGAGATGGCTATGAAGAGAATCGGCATCATCGGCAGCGGAGATATCGGAAGCGGCATCGCCCGCCTGGCGGTCGCCGCTGGCTACGAGGTTCTGGTCGCGAACTCACGGGGCCCCGAGTCGCTGCGAGGCCTGATCGAGGAATTGGGACCGCAGGCGCAGGCCGGCGACAGCCGCGAGGCCATCGAGTTCGGTGAGGTCCCGGTCTTGGCCGTGCCGCTTGGTGCGTACAAGGAACTCCCTAGAGAGGCGTTCTCCGGTAAGACCGTCCTCTCGACGGGTAACTACTACCCGCATCGAGACGGCCGGATCGCTCGCCTGGATTCGCTCGAGGTCAGCACCGCCGAGTTGGAGCGAGAGCTGCTTCCTGGGGCGGTCGTGACCAAGGCCTTCAACAACATACTGTTCCAACACATCCCCGCCCTCGCTCACTCCACTCCCCGCACCGCCCTCGTGGTCTACGGCGACGAGGATTACGCCAAGACTCAGGTTTCAGGGATCGTGAACGACCTCGGCTTCGAGCCCGTCGACGGGGGAACACTTGCCGAGTCGTGGCGAGCAGAGCCCGAGTCGGGCGCCTACACGCCGATCTATGCCGCCGACCTCGACGCATTCGCTGCCGACTACCTGTCGGACCCCGGAGCCCCCGTCACCGCCGACCGCCTCCGTGTGGTCCTGGCCGCGTCGACGCGGGCGGATGTCGCGGCACGTCAGTTCTAAGAATCGGAGACTCGCCAGCCCGCTCAATGCCTGGCGCGCCACGTCGACGTCCCTCAGGCTCTAACCCGGGACTGCAGCGCAACGGACACGCGGACACACGCCCGCGTGTCCCTCTCGCATCATCGAACGATGTCGGTGGGCTCGATCGGCCCGACCGCCGAACGGACGCGCCGGCACGGGCAACGTGCACGTCTCGATAGACGATCGGCTATCGGGACAGGGCTCTCGTAGTGTGCGGGTATGCAGTGGCAGCAGGCGCTTCTCAATCAGCTCGAAGATGCGAGCCCGGCAGTAAGTGCGGTGCGGCCGTATGGTTCGGTCCTCACACCCTTGGAACTCGATCGGTGGAGCGACCTCGACGCTGAGGTCGACCTCTCGGCGGACGTTGATGCCCGAACGCTCCTCGGGGCGGAACTCTGGGCGTGGCAGAGCACCCTCGACGACGGTGTCCAGCGTCTCCGCGCAGTCCTCCACGACGGCCGCCGCTGCGACCTTGCAATACGCGGCGCGGCGCTCGTGCTTCCACGCCAGCCTGCCGACAACGCTGTGCGGTTCGACCTCGCCCTCGCGGCGACACGCTTCGGCCGTGGCGCGAACGTCATCGGACTGCATCTGACCCTCGGGGTCGTCCGCGAAGCCCTCGTGTACAGCATGGTCCTAGCGGATCGGCAGAGCGACAGTGTTCATCACCGATCGGGAACACCTACCGACGCCGCTGCTGCACGAGCACTAGCGCTGCTGCCCGCCGACCCGGCGCCAGGCATGACGATCCGGATCGCGGAGTTCTATGCCGAGAGTCGCGCGCCGATCGACGCCGACTACGAACCCGACTGGAGTGGACTGACCGCGATCGTCGCCCCGCCTGCCTAGGTGTCGGCCGCCCGGTCACCCATCCACTACCGGTCGCCGCAGCCGGTCTATGCCAACAGTGCGACGCTCAGCCCTCGGACGCGAGGTCGGTGATCATGGCGACCTCATAAGAAGTGAGGGTGATTTCGGCCGCAGCAAGGTTTGTTCGGAGGTGCTCGAGGCTGGTGGTTCCGGGGATGGGCAGCGTGTTCGGCGCACGGTGCAGGTGCCAGGCGAGGGCGACCTGCTGGACGGTGGCGTCGTGGTTCTGCGCAATCGGCTCCAGGGCCGCGGTGATCCGTTCCGGCTCGCCGCCATCGGCGATGCTCATGGGGTGCCACGGCGAGAAGACCGCACCGGTCTTCTCGGTCGCACGGAGCAGGTCCACACCCCGGCGGATACCCGGGTTGTAGAGCGCCGTCGCGGCAGCGATCGGGGTGATCGTCTGCGCGAGCTCGAACTGCTCGAGAGTGACGTTCGACAGGCCGATGTGCCGGATCAGGCCCTCTTCCTTGAGGGCGGCGAGAGTGGCGACCTGTTCCTCGAACGGGACGTCCGTGGCTTGCCCGCTGTGCAGGTAGTAAAGGCCGATGCTGTCGACTCCAAGTCGCCGCGCGCTCATGTTGGCCGACTGGCGGAGGTAGTTCGGGTTGCCGACCGCGTCGAGGGTGGAGTAGTTGTAGCCGCCGCGGACGAAGCCGCCCTTGGTCGCGATGACCAGGTTCTCGGGGTAAGGGTGCAGGGCCTCTCGGACGAGGAGTTCGTTCGAGTGCGGTCCGTAGACGTCTGCGGTGTCGATGAACGTGACGCCGGCGTCGACGACTGCTCGGAGCAGGGCGATGCCGCCGTTGTGGTCGGGGTATTCGCCCCAGACCTGCTTGCCGGCGAGCTGCATGGCGCCGAAGCCGATGCGGCCGACAGTGAGGTCTCCGCCGATGGTGAGGGTCGAGGTGGTGGATGCGGTCATGGCTGTGCCTCCCAGCCGTTAGCCGGCCAAGTTCAGAACCGAGAGGCTGTCTCTCGGTTAACTGGTAGCTGGTCTATCACATGTAGGGCATGATGAGGACTGTGACTTTGGCGGCGATGTTGGAAGCTCGGCGTCCTCGACGCCTTGATGCGCGGCGCAACTTCGACGCGGTCATCGCCGCGGCCACGGAAGCCTTCGGTGAAGCTGGTGCGGACGTGGGGACGGAAGAGATCGCGCTTCGAGCAGGCGTGGGCGTCGCGACGCTGTACCGGAACTTCCCAACTCGGATCGCCCTGATGGAAGCGGTCTATCTGGCTTCCGTGGACGAGCTCGTGAGCTCCAGCTCGGGCAGCGGCGACGTCGATTCCTGGACGGCGTTGCGTCGGTGGCTTGAGAAGTTCGTTGACTTCATGCGGACCAAGCACCCGGTGGTCTCGGTCCTGACCGAGCAGTCCGAGGTGTACGAGCCCACCTGTGACGCGATCTACGGCATTGCCGAGCCGCTGTTCGAGCGCGCTCGGGAGGATGGGCAGATCCGCGGGGGAATCGATGCTGATGACGTGATGCGGGTCATCTTCGCGGTCACTGGTGGACTCTACCGCGACGCTGCACAGCGGGGCCGTGCACTCCAGATCGTCCTCGACGGAATTCGGGCGCCTGCGTCCGACTGCGATCTCACGGGGTGATGCAGTCCAGGTATCACCGGTCACGGAAGAGGTCTTGGACGCGAGCGGCGGCCAAGCGACACGGTGAGTGGGACGCGAAGGGACTTCCATGCGCTCCCCGCACACTCCGTACCCGCTGCTTGATCCGACCGCCGTGCTTTGGTCGTCCCGCCTCTTGGCCGAATCTGATCTGCTGATCATGATGCACGGGTGGAGCTACGACGAACGGCACCTGTTCACGCTTCGCGACGAGCTCCCCGAGGACCTGGTCATCGCGTCCGGGCGGGCACCGATCCCCTAGGCGGGCGGATACGCCTGGTTCCCCAGCGCCGGGAACCCGATCGGTGACCCGCAGCCGGCAGTGGCCAACGCTGCTGCGGACGCCGTCCTGGACTGGTACGACTCGTTGCCCACACCCCGATCGGTGGGGCTGTTGGGCTTCTCGCAGGGAGGCGCGATGGTGCTACAGATGATGCGCCGGCGTCCCGGCGTATTCGCGTACGGGGTGCAGCTCGGCGGGTTCGTCGTCAACGACACCCAGCCAGGCGACGGTGCCCTCCGATCGGGACGCCCACCGGTGTTCTGGGGTCGAGGCGTCCACGACGGGGTGATCCCCGCTGCCGCGGTGCGACGTACCGCCATGTTCAGCACGCAGCATTTGTCCATCACGGAGCGGGTGTACCCGGATCTCGGGCACGATGTTGCTGGCCGGGAAGTCCCCGACCTGGCAGCGTTCGTCACCGATCAGATCGCTCGTCGCTGACCGCAAGCGAGTGCCTCGCGTCGCGGGGGTTCGCGACGCGAGGCAGCCGGAGCGCCTGATCGTTCAGACGAGGAGCGCTCCGCCGTCGACGGGGATCGAGGTCCCCGTGATGAAGGGCTGCGTCATCGCGTACAGGAACGCCTGCGCGACGTCGCTCACCTCGCCGACGCGGCCGACCGGGAGCATCTGGGCCTGCTGGTCGAACATGGCCTGCTGGTCTTCGGCAGTCATTCCCGCCCAGAGGGGGCTGCGGATGATGCCGGGCTCGACGACGTTGACACGGGTCGGCGCCAGCTCGACGGCGAGAGCGCCGGCGAGACTCGTCGTTGCGCCGCACAGGCTCGATGCGACCGCCCAGCCGGCACCCGGTCGGGTGCGCGCTAACCCGGAGGTCAGGGTGATCGAGCCTCCCGGCCGGATGTGCTGCGCGGCCTTGCTGACCGCGTTGAGCGCGCCGAAGTAGCGCACTTGGAAGAACCCGCGGGCCTGGTCGAGGTCCAGGCCGTCGACGGGCAGCAGCGTGAGGGGGTCGCCGGCGGTGTAGACGAGGTGGTCGAACCCGCCGATCTCTTCGAAGAACGACGCGACGTGGTCGGCGTCGAGCACGTCGAGTGCCCGGCCCGTGGCGGAAGCGGTGAGTTCGCCCAGTGCGGCATCGACGCTGGACTGGCGGCGCGAGGCGATGACGACCTCCGCGCCGGCATCCACGGCTGCATGTGCCGTTGCGAGACCGATTCCGGAGGTGCCGCCGATGATCACGACGCGCTGATTGGTGAGGGACAAAGTGTTCCTTTCGATCGAACAGGATCGAGTGTGTGCGCTCGATCGCCAGACCGTCCAAGACCTCTTCATCACGTGGTGAGACCCAACGGGTATGAGCCATGATGAGGGTGTGAACGCCGATCTCGACCTCCGGAAGCTGCGGTACTTCGCTGCCGTCGCGGACACGTTGAGCTTCGGTCGCGCCGCGGATCAGCTCCACATCGCTCAGCCGGTGCTGTCTCGCCAGATCCGTGCGCTCGAGCAGGAACTCGGCATGCAGCTCTTCGTCCGCGATACCCGCGGGACCGAACTCACCGACAGCGGACGCCTCCTTCTCACCGAGGCGCGCTCGCTGCTCGCTTCTGCCGCCGCGGTGCGTCGACGCGTCGCGATCGCCGCGCGCGGCGAAGACGTCTTCACGGTGGGCTTCATGCCCGGGCTAACCGTCACCGACGCAGTGCGGACGTTCCGACGCGGTGCGCCGTCCGTCGACGTCCGGGTGATGCGTACCGGGTGGGAGGAACAGGTCGCGGTTCTGCATGACGGTCGTGCAGACGTCAGCTACCTCCGGGAACCCTTCGACAGTGCGGGCATCCAGACCGTGTTCCTCCACGAGGAACCCAGGGTCCTGATGCTCCCGACGGGGCATCCCCTCATCAGTGCCGACCAGGTGACGATGGAGGACCTGAGCGCTGAGGTGCTCCTGCAGGACCCGGCAGCCGTGCCCGAATGGTCCACCGCTGCGCCCGTTCGGCGTGCGCTCGAAGGCGCTACCCAGCGTAAATCACGAACCGTTGAGGAGAAGCTTGAACTCGTCGCCGGCGGTACCGGTATCGCGATCCTGCCGCTATCGACTGCCCGGTTCTACCGCCGCCCGGATGTGGCTTTCTGTGTCATCGCCGACCTGGCACCCACCGCGGTGCACATCGCCTGGGAGGCTAGCCGCTTCTCGGAGCGCATCACGGCATTCGTCGACGCCGCACAGGCCATCGCGGCTCAACGCTGACATCTGGCATCGCAACGTCTGCCCGGTTGAGGATCGGTCACCTGACACCTCACTCGTAGGCCGCTTCGACCCGTAATCTCGGCACGTGACAGACCGGTTCTGGCAGCAACGCGATCCGATGGAGGTGCGCAGCCATGATGGGTCGGGGCGAACGTCTGCCGGGTGGGTGGCCCTCGCGCTCGTAGCGCTCTACTCGGCGCTGCTGGCGCTCGTGCTCTCGGTCGCGAATAGTGTCACGACGGCGGATGTCGCCAGCGCAGGCGCAACACGGCACCCGTTCGATGACCCTCCGGTCCTGGTTGCTCGGGCGGAGTTCGTGGTCGGGCTCGTCGGTGTCGCCGCGCTCCCCATCGCCCTCGCCGTGATCTCGCTCGGGTACCGCGGCGTGGTCCGAGGCTGGGTCGCCGGTCGACGAGTTGGCTGGGTGGCGCTCATCATCGGCGGGGTTGGTCTGCTCCCCGCCCTCTTCGCCTGCTTATTGGGGATGCTGATCTGCGTACTCGACGGAGGAGTGGCCGCCGGTAGCTGAACATCGAAGCGAGCGAGTCTGTCTCGACAGCCGATCGCTCACCGCACGGTCTGCACGAGCCCACTGGGCTGTGGGGGCGGGCCGTTGCAACTTCGTCTCGACTCCGGTCCGCGCAGGAGCTGGTGAGACCCCTGCGCATAGCCGTGGCCCTGGGAACACGACGGCACCGGCACAGTCCGCGATACGTCGCGCCCGATGCCGAACGCCGACGGTCAGATCTTTGCGAGGGCGCCAGCCGTTGCAACCGCCGCGTCCCAGTCGATCTTCGCGTCCGGGGCAGGGGCGTGGAACTTCACCCGACCACGCACCGCTAGCTTCCGAAATGGCCGATGCCGCGGCGAAAGTGCAGCTCGGACCGGTTGAGTCCGAACGCTCCCACACGGATCAGCACCTGGCCCGGGCCTGGGATCGGGACCGGCAGCTCACGGAGGTGCAACACGTCGGGGCCGCCGGGTGCGTCGATCACGACGGCCCGCATGGTCGCCGTCATCGCCTTGCCTCCAACGTCGACTGCAGGCGCTCGAGTGCCGCGATACAGTCTGCGATCGCCGCGGCACCGGCATCCGAGAGCACGGCGTCCAGCGCTTGGTCGAACCGCTCGTCCGCGAGGGCGAAGGCATCTCTCCCCTGGGGCGAGAGCACACTGCGGACACTGCGCCGATCGTCCGGGTCCGTCGAACGCTCGAGGAAACCATCCGCGGCGAGCCGATCGAGCAAGCGACTGGCTGCAGCGATCGACGTCCCGACGCCGGTCGCGACGTCCTGCACCCGGGCGCCCGATGGAGCTGCCTGGACGATCCGCAACACCTCCAGTCGGGCCAGGCTCAGCACGCCCTCGCCCCGCATCCGCTTCTCGACCGCGTTCCACACGTCGGTCTCGTGCCGCACCAGCGCGGCGAAGTACTCCCGCAGACGCGCCGCTCGCCCAGTCCGGTCGTCCGGGGCGTCGGTTCCGTGGAGGGGTGCAAGGTCCGTGCTCATGCTTCGACTCTACGGCATCTACTTGCTATGTAAAGTAGTTGTCCATGACCACAGACACACGCCTCTCCTTCCTGCGATTCGTCGACTTCATCAACAGCGCCGACCCGTCCATCGGTGAGACGGTCATCGCACCGGAAGCGGCGTTCTTGACGCCGTTCTCGCCCGAGCCGCTGCGCGGGCTGCCGGGGTACCTGCAGATCCTGACGATCATGCGGAGCGCGTTCTCTGACATCCAGTGGAGCATCGACCGGATCGTCGTCGAGGGCGACACAGTCGCAGCACGTTTCGAACTCCGCGGCACGCACGACGGCGAGTTCCTCGGTGTCCCCGCTACGGGGAGGACGGTGGTCGCGAACGCGAGCAACTTCTACCGTTTCGACGAGGGACTGATCGTCGACGAGGTCGGCCAGCCGGACGTGCTCAGCATCCTCGGGCAGATCGGGGCGCTCCCGCCAACACTCGGCTGAACGGTCAGGCTGGCGCACCCTGATGACTCACGAACCGCTTCGACACTCACTCGCTCCCCGGAACGCGCTCGGCGGTCAAGCGAGGGAAGAGCTGTTCGGCGGCTGTTCGGAGCACCTCGCCCAGTCGTTCTGCGCCGGGGCCGTCGTAGGTGTCCAGGTCGTGGTCGAAGCGGGCACTCCAGTCGGGGTGTGCGTAGGGGAAGTCGCTGCCGTAGAGGACGTGGCCGGGCTCCGCGAAGGCCAGCAGTGACGGCAGCGAGGTGGGAGATGCGGACAGGGCGGTGTCGAAGTAGAACTTCCGGAGGCCCGCTTGGATGCTCTCCGGCGTGGTGTCCGGGTTAAACATCGCGGCGGCGCTGAAACGACTGGCTGCGTAGGGCAGGAACCCGCCGGCGTGGGAGAGGATCACGCGAAGATTCGGGTAGCGGTCGAACACGCCGTGCGCGACGAGGTCCACGGCGGTGCGGGTGGTGTCGAACGGGAAGTCCAGCAGTGCGGTGGGCATCCCCGGCAACTGGGCGATCGGTGGTGCGGTGGGGTGCACGAAGACCACGGCTGAGCGGGCGGCGAGTTCTGCCCAGAGCGGCTCGTACGCGGGGTCGCCGAGGTACCGTCCGTGCGCGTTCGACAGCAGGAGCACCCCGTCGGCGTGGAGTTCGTCGAGTGCTCGCACGGCTTCGGCGACCGCGCCGTCGAAGTCCGGCAGCGGCAGCACCGCGAAGTGCCCGAACCGGTCTGGCGCCTCACGGACCAGCTCGGCCTGGTAGTCGTTCAGTTCGCGGGCGAGTTCGCGCGCCGCGGCGTCGTCACCGAAGTGCACGCCCGGTGCGCTGATCGAGAGCATCCCGGTCTCGATCCCCGTTTCGTCCATCATCGCGATCGTCGCTTCGGGGCTCCACTCCGGCATCGACCAGCCGCCGATGGCCCGGGGCCCTCGTCGCGGTGCGGTCCCGCCGCTCGCACCCCACGGGTCCCACTGCGCGGACCCTCCGGTCGCAGCCGGCGCATCCGCCCGGGCGCCCGCCGGGGCGCCGGCCCCCATCGCTTGCGATCCTGCCGCTGCCAGTGCCTCGAAGTAGCGTGGCGGGAGCAGGTGCTGGTGGACATCGATCTTTCCTGGCATGGTGCGGTCCTCCGATCGTCCTCAGCAATGAGGGCTGGTTGTCGTGTGCAGGAGTGGGTGTCATGAGGGATCCCCGCCCGTCGAGGACCCCTGTTGTGTTCAGGGCGTTGGGGTCAACGGCAGCAAGGCCGCGTTGGGCGTGACTGCAGCGGCCTCGAGGTGGGAGCCCGAGGGTCCGGCAGTCGGGCGGGGATCCTGCTCGGAGCGGAGGCCGCCCTTCGGTCGAGCCGCAGCTTCGCGTCGGTTCCGGATGAGCATCGCTGTCAGCGTGAGCAGGATGCCTGCCACAGCCCAGATGCTCAGCCGGATGATCGGGGCGGCGACCGCGGCGCCGTCGAAGTACTGGACGGACCGCAGCAGGTCGAGCGCGTCGCCCTGCGGGAAGACGTAGTAGAGCGTCTGGAAGAAATCGTTGAGGACGTGGATCCCGAGGGGACCACCGGAAGACGTGTTCCCCAGGATCACCAGGGCGAGCGTCATCACCAGCGCCGCGATGGTTCCGCCGAGTGCTGCGACGCCCGTTACCGCTCCCCCGATGGCGACTCCGGTCAGCCAGAGGATCCCGAACACCGCCCAGGGGCCGACGGTCACCGCGCCGAGGGCGGAGTCGATCCACAGGGTGATCAGTGCGGCGAGGAGACCGGCGTAGAGCACGAGGACGATGCTGCGCTCGACGAACTTCGCGGCTGTGTCGACCGTGCCGAGGATGCGCCCGAAGACTGTCGCGCCGAGGGCGGCCCCCAGGCCGGCGAAGAGGATCGCGTAGAACTCGATCGACCCGACCGGGTCCTTCTCCGGCAGGGGCGCGAGGTCTGTGGCCGTGTTGGTGGTCTGCAGTTTCGCTGCGATCGAGTCACCGATACCTGAGATCGCCTGTCCGAGGCCCCGGCCGCCGCCGCTGGCGATGTAGGTGGTGACGCCGGCGCCCTTCCCCGGTGCAGGCAACACGACAGCGCCGTCGACGTCGCGGTCGAGCACCGCGGTTCGCGCCTGCTGCTCGGAGGCCACGACGGTGAGATCCAGCGATCCGTGCTGTTCGAGCGCGACGATCGCGTCAGCGTCGCCGGTGACCGCGAGGTGCACGTTGTTCGGCGTCGGGTTACCGAACGCGCTCGAGTAGCTCGTCAGCATCGCCATCGCCAGGAGCAGGATCGCGATCCCGCCGAGGATCACGTTCCGGTAGCGATGCGCTGATCCCGGCCCTTCGGAGTCCAGCGCGCCGCCCGCGACCGCCGCTTCGAACTCGGGGTGCTGCGGGCCGTCTCCGCGGCCAGTGGCGGGCTCGGTTACGTGCGTCATGGTGTCCTTTACAGTTGTCCAGTAGATGACGAACGTACATCAGGGTTCGGGCTCTGGCAAGATGGACTCATGACCGAGGGAGCGCGCACGGCGCCACGCGCGAGCCAGCGGGTGGACCCGCGCATCATCCGCACCCGCGCCGCCCTGATCCGGGCGCTGGCCGCCCTGGTGTCCGAGACGCCGAAGGGCGAGACGATCTCGATGAGCGCCGTGGCACAGCGTGCTGGGTTGAGCAGGCAGGCCCTCCACAACCACTACAGCAATGTCGGTGACCTGGCGACGGACCTCTGGATCAGCCGCCTCCTCGAGGACCAGCTTCCGCTCGACGAGGCCGCGGCGAACCTCCCACAGGCCCTCACTGACGCCGTTCGGGAGCGCGGGATCGAACCGCTGCTCGCCGCGGGACGTGCGGATCGCGGCTTCTTCGACAAGCTGCGCGCCGTTCCACGTGGCGAGCGTGTTGCCGAGGTGCTCGCAGACGCGATGACGACCTGGCTGTCGGAGTCGGACCACGATCACCGAGGATCGGAGATCGCTCTGACCGGGGACGCCCGGACCTTCACGATCGGCGGCATGATCGCGCTCGTGTCGACGTGGCAGATGGCGGACGCGCCCCCGAGCACGGCCGAGCAGGTGGCGGCTCTCCGGACCTTCGCAGCGGCAGCGGCTGGCGCTGGCTGAACCGCGCGGACCCGGGTCCCGGCAGCCCGGCGGATCCCGCCCAGGCCAGCAGCCCGGGCGGGAGGAGCGTCAGCCGTCGTACGCGACGTAGTGCAGCTCGGCATCCCGCCGCTCGTCGTGGAGCTTCACGTAGGACTGCGCGATGACCGCCGGTTCAGCGTCCGGTCGCCCACCGCCGATCAGCGCGGTGATGGCGACGAACCCGACGTAGACACCCTTGTCAGCGAGAGCGGCGTTGAGGTTGAGCGTCCAGTTCCGGAGCCCCGCCGCTGCGATGTTGACGTTCCCGCGGACCGGCGTCTGGGCGAGCGCACCGCCACCGGTGGTCACGAGGACCGTGCCGGCGCCCGCCGCGATCATGCCCGGCAGGACCTCCCCGACGGCCGCGATGGCGCCGCCGAGGTAGAAGTCGAGCTGTGGCTGCAGGTTCTCCATCGTCACGTCCACCGCGTCGACCGACTCCAGGGTCCGGTCAGCCGGGGAGAACTCGAGGACGTCGATCGGCCCGAGCGTCTCCCGGATCGATCGGAGAGCAGTCCGGATCGTGTCGGGCTCGCTGACGTCGGCGGTGAAACCACGAGCCTGGATGCCCTCCGCGACGAGCTCACCCGCCAGGGAGTCCACGTTCGCCTGGCTGCGGGCCACGAGCGCGACGTCGAAGCCCTTCTGCCCGAAGGCCCGCGCGATCTCGAGACCCAGACCAGGGCCTGCGCCGATGATGGTGATGAGGGGCATGATGCGTCCTTCCGTGGCCCACCGCCGGGCCCTGCAAGCTGGTGCGGTAAGTTGAGACCGTCCTCAAATCCACTGCAGCATATGTTGAGACCGCCCTCAAGTTCCTTCGGAGTCGCTGTGAGCACCCCACCCCGTCTGCGTCGAGACGCGCAGGCGAACCTCCAGAAGCTGCGCGCTGCCGCCATCGCCGTGTTCTCGCAGCGAGGGTTGTCCGCTCCCCTGGAGGACATCGCCCGGGAAGCCGGGGTGAGCATCGGCACGCTCTACAACCGCATCGGATCGCGCGAAGACCTCATCGACGCCGTCGTGCCGGACATCGCGGGCGCGAAGCTTCGGACCCTGCGGGAACGGACACTGGCCCAGGACAGTCCGCGCGCGCAGCTGGAGACCTTCATCGCCGAGATGATCGACCTGCAGCGGAGCGACCCGGCGATGAACGACGCGATGCTCCGGCGATACCCCGACGCCGTGCTCCTCATCAACGCATGCGAACGATCGATGGCGCTCGGAGCGGAACTCGTCGCCAACGCACACAACGCCGGCGTGCTCGCCGAGGACTTCACCACCGAGGACCTGATGACCGTCCTGTGGATGGCCGGGATGGCCAGCCATGACCCTGCCGCTCCGGACGGATGGCGCCGTGTCGTCGACCGGAGCATCTCCGCTGCCTGGACCATCCAGGGCTGATGCCGCGACGAGCTTCGCGTCCGTACCACCGGCAAAGCCGCCTCCGTATCGCTAGCGCAATGGCGAAATCGAGTGCCTCACAGAGGGAAAACTAGGAGTCGTTGAACGGCGCGTCGGACCTGTGCAGCCATGTCAATGCCATCGGGGTCCAGGAGCCACATCACCTGCAGGCCGTCCATCAAGGCGGTGAGCTCGATGGCTGCCGCGGCGACGTCGACACTGTCGATTAAGTCGCCAGCCACTTTTGCCTTGTCAAGGGCTGTCTCGGTGCCTGACCGGATGCGCGCGTAGCGCTTGACGAAGTACTCGTGAGCGGGATGCGCCGGGTCGGTTGCCTCCGCCGAGAGGACGGCGTAAAGCGCGATGATGCCGGGGAGCTCGGCGTTCCGTGCAGCCAGGTCGACCATGCCGCGGAGGACGCCCACGCCGCCCGACTGGGCGGAGCCGCTGCGACAGAAACTTGCTCGGTCTGCCCGGTCGCGCTCTTCGAGCACCGCCTCGAGAAGGGACTCCTTGGTCGCGAAGTGGTGCAGGAGCCCGGCCCGCGAGATTCCGCAGGCGGCGGCGATCTCGAGGATCGTGGCCCCGTTGAAGCCGACTCGACCGAATTGCAGAGTGGCTTCGGCGACGATCTGCTCGCGTCGAGCTCGGCCGGCGGCATAGCCCTTTTCGGTCTTGGTGTTCATCGCGTCCATTCTGTCGCTTCGCGAGTAGCGGGATGGTAGGTGTGAAAACACCTACACCAGTGTAGATTTTCGTGTTAGCGTCTGATCTGCACCTTCCCTGCCGAGGCCGCTGGCTGATTCTCGGGACCGCGATCGCGGGTGGGGCAGGGTCCTCGCTGCGGGTCTTTCTCGACACCGCCGTCCGTAACCGGCTCGGGTCCCGGTTCCCGTGGGGCACGAGCGTCATGAACCTCACCGGCTCCCTCGCGCTCGGCATCATCACCGGCTCGGTACCACCGTCCTGCCAGCGGTCTGGGTGACCGTCGTCGGTACCGGCCTGATTGGCGGGTACACGACGTTCAGCACCGCCAGCGTCGAAGCCGTCCGGCTCGCACTCGAGAACCGCTACCGCGCAGCAGCGGCACACGGCCTCGTGAACCTCGTCGCGTGCGTCCTCGTGGCACTCCTCGGCCTCTGGATCGGTGTCCGATAGCCGATCCGCTACCGGGCGGTCGTCAATCAGAGCGGGGCCGGGAGTAGGTACCCTGCGATCATGGGTCTCGTTGAACAGTTCATCGTCGGGGGTGTGCTCGCGGGCTGGGGTCTCTTCGTGGTCTTGTTCCCCAAGATCGTCATCAAGTGGTTGTTGGCAGCCGAGAAAGCCGGCGTCGCCTGGAATCCACAAGCCAGATGGGGAACCGCGTGGGCCCGAATGCTCGGGAGCGTACTCGCCCTCGTCGGGCTCATCATGCTCGTAACGGGTCTCTTCGGAGTGCAGTGGAGATAGGCGCCGATCAGCTCGCTGTCGTTGTCCCGGGTCTGCCGGAATCAGCGGCGTCTCGGTGGCCGATCGGCTATCGGTACAGCTCATCCTCGGAGCGACAGGCCGATAGCGTGAAGCGATGGCAACCGGCGTGAAGTACGACTCTCTCTGGGATGAAGCGCACCGGTCCTTCGACAGGGGCACCCTTCGCGTGGATCACGCGCCCGTCGACGGTGACCCGCGCTGGGGTCTCAGCCTCGTCCTGCTTCCGCCGGCGCACGTCGCTGACGCGGTGGACGCGGCCGCCGCTGAAATCGGCAGCCTCTACGACGGCACGCACCAGATCTACAACGCCGCCGACCTGCACCTAACAGTCACGAGCCTGGAGCCCTACCGCGACAAGGTCGCGCAGACAACGATCGAGCACTACGTCGACGCGGTCGAGCGTGCCCGCGATCGGGACTGCTGCAGGTTTGGTTGACTCCTGAGAGGTAGGGGCATGGGCTCCTGCTGGAAGGATGTGCGCCATGGTGAAGGCGTATCCGGAAGAGTTCCGCCGCGATGTGATCGCGGTCGCCCGGAAGGGTGAGACGTCGGTGCGGCAGGTCGCGAAGGACTTCGGTGTGTCCGAGTCCTGCCTGGCCCGCTGGTTGCGTCTCGCGGACCGTGATGACGGCGTCCCTGCTGCTGCGTCGCCATCCGTGAAGGCGATTGAGCAGGCCGAGCTGCGGGACGCGCAGAAACGGATCCGGCTGCTCGAGCAGGAGAACGAGATCCTCCGCCGGGCAGCGGCGTACTTCGCCCAGTCGCAACTCCCAAAATGATCTACCCGCTGGTCCTCGAACTCGCCGCCGATGGTGTCCCCGTCGCGGTGACCTGCCGGGTGCTGGGTTTCTCGAAGCAGGCCTTCTATCGGTGGCGCGCCGACCCGGTTTCTCAGCGGGACTGGGAGGACGCGCACCTGACCAACGCAGCGATCGATGCGTACCGGGACGATCCGACGTTCGGGTACCGGTTCATCGCCGACGACCTGATTGCGTCCGGTCATACGGTGTCGGAACGGCGAGTGTGGCGGTTGTGTTCGCAGCAGCGGCTCTGGTCACTGCACGCGAAGAAGCGCGGCCTGAATCGCAAGGCTGGGCCGCCGGTGCACGATGACCGGGTCCGCCGTGCGTTCACGGCGCCAGATATCGACAAGCTCTGGCTGACCGATATCACCGACCACAACACGGCAGAGGGCAAGCTGTACCTCTGCGCGATCAAGGACGCCTGCTCGCGGCGCATCGTCGGCTACTCGATCAGTGACCGGATGCGGTCCTCGCTCGCCGTCGCGGCCCTGCGGATGGCGGTGCACCGCCGGAACCCGGCAGGAACCGTCGTCCACTCGGATCGGGGCAGCCAGTTCCGTTCGAAGAAGTTCGTCCGCGCGCTATCGGACGCCGGGCTGCTCGGATCGATGGGCCGAGTCGGCGCGTGCGCGGACAACGCTGCAATGGAATCGTTCTTCGCGCTCCTGCAGAAGAACGTCCTGAACCGGAAACGCTGGGCGACCCGGGAAGAGCTCCGGCTCGCGATCATCACCTGGATCGAAGCGACCTACCACCGGAAACGACGGCAACGAGGTCTGGGGAAGTTGACCCCGATCGAGTACGAGACGATCATCAACCCACAGGTCGCACTCGCGGCCTAAACGAACGAGTCAACCAAACCTGCAGCAGTCCCAACGCTCTTGACGCTTGCCATCCGGTGCACAGTGGGGTCATGAGTGATCGAGAACGCCGGGCTGACGGGCTGGCGGCCGTCATCGGCGGTGCGGCCGCGTTCATCGCCATCGTCATCGTCATCGTGTGGGCTCTCGCGACACAATCCCCTGCCATCGCGACCTGACGAGTTGATCGTGTGCCTCGATCGTGCGGACAAGCCGGGCCATCGCCCGGTAGCGGATCGTCGACCGGGACGGGTTGCAGGGCTAGCTGCCGAAGCTGACGTCCTCCGGGCACGGCGGCTGGTCGTCTCCCGCCGTGAACCCTTCGAAGCTGCTTCGGACCGGCGCTCTACCGCCCGCACAAGGCACCAGGTGCGAACGGTCAAGGTCCTTCCCGGAGTCGAGAAAGACCCACCGGGTGAAGCGCAGCGGCCAAACCCAGTCATCACGGCGAACGACGCGTTCCGCCTGCTGCACAATCCACCGAGAGACACGGTCGGCGGTGCGCTTGGCGCCGTGCTCTCCGACAGGTTCGAGCACATCGAGGTTCCCGTCGATTGGCCCGACGTCGTCGTAGTGCTTCTCGTCTCCCCAGCGGCACTCGGCGACGAAGCCGTCGTCGTCGTGCGTGAATGTGACCCACAGCCATCGGAGATCAGTCGTCAGGTGAGGGAGTTCAACGCCTACGAACGGCACGGCGATCTCGAGCGCGACGGACTGCTCCGCGCTCAGGCCGAGCCGCTGCCAACCCGTTGCGTGCTGACGGAGTTGCCGCACAAAGTGCGCATCCTGCGCATCTGCGGTCCTGACCCCTGGGAACCAATCCAAGTCAGACACAGCAGAAGGTTGGCATCTGCGACCGACCGCGGGCAACCCAACCTCGTCTCGGCAACCGATCGGCTTACGAGACGTGTCGGGGCGACAGCTCACCCTTCTCCCTGGGAAGCCGCCCGCTGGCTCACCAAGTCAGTGAGCGAGCGTCCCGTGCTCTTTGTCGCGTCGGGCCCTTCGCTTCGCTGCCCGACGGAAGGCCATGAGCACGGCGCCGCACACAACCGTCGCAACGATGCCAATGACCGTGCCGCCGATCGACCCACTTCCGTAGTTAGACCAAGGCAGCCCGAGAGCCCATTGCAGTGCAGGGCCCAGCACGAGTAACGCTCCGGCCGGCACGACGACGATGAGCAAGGCGCGGCGGCCGCTCCAAGCAGGATGAAGCAGAACGAGCACGGCGGCCGCGGCGACGACCGCGAAAGCACCGTAGATCCACGATGCGCCAGACATCCGCCAGCCGTCGTGCGCAAACCAGTCCTGGACTCCTCGGATGGTCCGTGGCCAAGCATGCTGACCTCGGCCATGTGTCGACGAGATGACAGGCAACGGCCACCCGATGATCGCGAGCACTCCGGCGATTGCGCTCGCGATTCCGAGCACGACCACCCCAGAGCGCGACCCGGTTCTGGGCTCGACGTCGACGTCGGAGATGCGCACGCCAAGGAGGCTATAGGGCGAGCGCGGCGGTGGTTCCAACCGGGCACCCGCCCGGTAGAGGATCCTCCACCGGGCCACGGTGCTGGCGCCCATGCGATCCTGTGGACATGCGGTACCGGCTCATGAACGATTACAGCGCGGATTGGCCGATCTGGCGGGATGACGGTGGAGCGCCGGATGGGGAGCCTCAGCTACCGGCGTGGCTGGAGGCTGACATCCGCAAGTGGGCTGCGACATTCGAGTCGCTATACTCCTACGAGACTGGCTGGCCGGATGCACGGATCGGCCAGGAGCAGCGGCTCAAGGGTGAGCGCCTGGCTGCGGCGATCGCTCGGGAATTGAGCCTGGGCGATTCAATCGTCTTCGCGCACTGGGAGACGAACGTTGCAGGGCGGGAACCCCGCGAAGTTTGAGCAGCCGACCGAGGCTCATCTAGGCTCCCTGCGGACGCCGGCAGTTGTCTCGGGAGGCCACGGTCTTCTGAGACTGCTTTTCCTGGGTGAAGGCGTTCGCCGTGGGATGCTGATGCGGTGCTCCTGTTGACCGAAGCCCTGCGAGGCAATTGGCTGGTGAACCGAGCCGGTCAATGGGCGACTGTCGCCGGTGTCGCTGGCACGGGCTTCGAGGCGTACGCGCGGCTGCTGCACCCGGTAGATGCGCACCATTCTGACCCGAACACGCTCGACGAGTGGGGCAATCCCGTCGATGTCGAGCACACGCGTTGGCGGTGGGCCGAGGTTGCGCGCCGCAATGGCCGGGTGATGCATCCCTTGGTGCAGTGGTTCCGCATCAGCGATGACGAGCAGACGAGGGACTGGTCGGATGGGTGGAGTGTCGGTCAGTCCGACGATGGGTGGTTCAACCCGGAGGATCTCGCGGTCCTGACCACGCACCTGCGGGCCGCGACACGGACCCCGGACAACCTGGTCATCGGAGCGTGGGAAGGCACCGGCAACCCGCCCTGGGCCACGGGAGGCCGAAACACGCTCGCGCGCGATCGCATGCAGATGCACTGGCCCGGTCGGGACATGTGGTTATTCAGCTCAAGCTTGGACGAGCTTGCGGACCCCATGTGGGCGCAGCGCACCGTCCCCGGATGGGAATGCAGCCGCTACGGCCAGGAAGGGCCATACACGTCGCTGATCTGGCCCGAAGATCACACCTGGGTCATCGCTTCCGAGGAAGACTGGGACTCGACGATCGTCGCCGGCTCACGCGCACTCGTCGACAGCATCCTCGCGGACGAACACTTCGAGGCCTTCGAGGTGCACGAAGATGACGACCTGAGCTGGGACGGCGATCTCCTCAACCCCCGCCAACAGCCGACACCAAAGCTCTGAGACGACCAGACGCCCGATGAGGGATCCGCTACCGGTCGGACCGACCGCTACTGGTCCGTCTACGTCGAATGATCGCTACGACGAACACGATCTCGATGATCAGCAGAGGGATGAAGGGCCAAAGAGCCCATGCCTGCCCCAGCATCATGGCGACCAGTGCCATCGCACCCGCGATGACGGCCCCGCCACCGACGAATCCACGTCTCATCTGTTCGGCTTCTCGTTCGGTGACCATCGACGTACCTCCCTGCGAGATTGTGCCAGAGCGTCTCCTGGACCGTTCCGATAGCCGGTCGTCCACCGGTACAGAGTTGGACGCCTTGAGATGAGGGCCAGAACCCAGCAGTTACCTGGGCCCGCGATTCCCGTATGACTGTCCCGCATAAATGCCCGGTGAAGGTACCTTAAACGCTACAGTCGTCGCATGCTCGTCGGATACGCCCGCGTCTCGACCTCTGGCCAGGACCTCGCCGCGCAGCGTGACGGCCTCCACTCACTCGGCGTCGACCCCGAGAACGTCCACGTCGATCACGGCATGACCGGAATAAACCGCGAACGCCCTGGACTCCGCGAAGCCCTCGCCGCCGGGCGGAAGGGCGACGTCCTCGTCGTCACCAAGCTCGACCGACTCGCAAGGTCTCTCCCGGACGCTCGTGACATCGCGGACGAGCTGACGCGGAAGGGCGTGACGTTGAACCTCGGAGGTTCCGTCTACGACCCAACCGACCCGGTGGGACGGCTGCTGTTCAACGTCCTCGGGATGGTCGCGGAGTTCGAAGCCGACCTCATCCGCGCACGCACGCGCGAAGGCATGGCGATCGCCAAGGCCGCAGGCAAGCTCCGGGGGAAGAAGCCCAAGCTCTCCGTCTCACAGGAGAAGCACCTGGTCGCACTGCATCGCGCCGGCACGCACACCACGAGCGAAATCGCCGAGCTGTTCGGTGTCGCCCGCTCGACCGTCTACCGGGCAATCCAGCGCGGCGGAGCGAACCCGCCCGCCAGCTGACGACACGGAGCGAAGCGAGAAGCACGACACCGAGCGAAGCTGCTTACAGCCTAAGGCGATCTGATTCGCGAAGGTGTAGAGCCGCAAACGATCGTTTCTGGACAGGTTGACGCGAGAGGTCGACACGCCTGTGCGCAGCTTCGTTCTGTGTCGTCCTTCTGGCTTCGCTTTGTGCCGTGACCGCGTCCCGGTAACTGATGGGTCAGCGGACAGTTCCGGCCGATGGTGCTGGCTGCGTCGAGTTCTTCCAACTCACCGTGAAGGCAATGGCAATGAGGAGGACAGCGCTGACGAGTCCGGTGCCCGCGTCGAGGCCGCCTCGAGAGTGTGGGACGGCGATGTAGTCGGCGAAGGATGCGCCGATGGGTCGGGTGAGGACGTACGCGGTCCAGAACGCTGTGACAGGGCCGAGGACCGCTGTTGCCCGTGCGAGGACAACGACGATCATCGCGGCGACGAACACGAGACCGCCGCTGAGGTAGCCGAGGTGGAAGGTGCTGGCGGCGAGGTCTCCGGCGGCGGTCCCCATTGCGAACGTCGTGATCACGGCGGCCCAGTAGAACAGTTGCCGACGGATGCTGGTGATCGTGTGCACGTCGACGGTTCCCTCAACGCGCCGCCACAGGATGAACACGGCGACGAGTGCTGCGAGGAACACGGGCGTCGACACCGCGTAGGGGACGCCGAGCGCGACGTGGGTGACGTCGGCGACCATGGTGCCGAAGACTCCCACCATGGAAACGGTGCCCCAGTACAACCAGGGCCGGTATCGGTCCGCCCGCAGCTGGACGATGAGGATCACCGCGAAGAGGACCGCGGTGATCAGCACGGTCGGGACGGGGGCGAAGCGCGTGACGAGGAAGTCGGAGAGTGCTTCACCCATCCCGGTGGTGAGGACCTTGATCAGCCAGAACGACGCGGTGAGTTCCGGCACCCGGTTCTGTGCGCCTGTGCTGGTACTCACTGCTCGCGGGCCGTCCGCTCAGCGGATGCGGGCGCAGACGTGTCGCGGTTCCTCCGAGCGACGTGGCGGCGGCGGAATGCGCCGATGACGATCGGGAGGATCGAGAACAGGATGATGACGATCATCAGCGCGTCGATGTTGTGGGCGATGAGCGGGATGCCGCCGAGGAGGACGCCGACGGCGGTCAGGCCGCAGGCCCAGGAGATCGCGCCGATGAGGTTGAAGAGCAGAAACCGGCGGTAGTGCATCTGCGCGGTGCCGGCGGCGAGGGGGACGTAGGTGCGGACGATCGGGACGAACCGGCCGAGGACCAGGCTGAGGCCGCCCCACTTGGTGAAGAACGCCTCCGCTTCGTCGAGTCGAGCGGTGGTGAGGATGCGGGCGTCGTCCTTGAACAGGCGTCGCCCGAAGCGCTTCCCGATCCAGTAGCCGACCTGGTCGCCGGCGATCGCGGCGATCGCGGCGACGATGGCGACCTGCCACGGTGTCACACCGAGCGTGCTGCTGATGATCGCTGCGGTGACGAGGAGCGAGTCTCCGGGCAGGAAGGGGAACAGGACCCCGGACTCGATGAAGATCAGCAGCGCGATCCCGGCGAGGACGAACGGGCCGAACGCGTGCAGCACGGAGGCTGCGTCGAACAGGCTCACTGCGAGGGGAACGGTGTGGAGCACGGGGTGCCTTTCACGGGACGGGCTGGTGCCGCCGCCATTCGAGTCGACGGCGGCACCAGCGAACTGGGTCAGACGGTGAGTCGGCTGCGCTGCGCGGGTTCCTCGCGGCGGAGCCGGATCACGAGGAAGCTGATGATCGCGGCGATGACGGCGAAGAACACGACGCTCGTGGTGATGGTCCCGATCCCGAGTCCGCCGTCTTTCGTGGACGCTGACAGCAGGTCGCCGGTGGAGGCACCGAGGGGACGGGTGAGGATGTACGCGATCCAGAAGCAGAGGACCGGGCCGCGACGGCCGATGAACCAGACCGCAGCGGTGACCGCGATGGCGCCGGCGAACAGCAGCAGGGACGGGAAGTACCCCAGGCCGGTCTGCTCGGCGATCAGGTCACCGGCGGCGGTCCCGAGGGCGAAGGTGAACAGAATCGCGAGCCAGTAGAACGCCTCCCGGCGGACCGTGTCGATGCTGTGGATCGACAGGGTGCCCTCGGTGCGGTACCAGATCGCGAAGACGGCGAGCAGCGCGACGCCGAAGACGGTGGTGCTGACCGCGAGGGGGACGCCGAGGCCGTCGGTGAGGTTGTCGGTGACGCAGGTTCCGACGATGCTGATCAGCACCACGGTGATCCAGTACAGCGGCGGCTGGTAGCTGCGGGCCCGGAACTGCAGCACCAGGAACGCGGCCAGCGCGACCGCCATGATCAGCGTCGTCAGCGGCAGCCCGAGGCCGACGGTGTCGCTGAGGAGGTCCGCTGCGGTCTCGCCGACGGTGGTCGCGAGGACCTTGATGATCCAGAATGACGCGGTCGGATCAGGCACCTTGTTCGAGCGGCTCCGGGTTGGCATAGGCGCTGCGGGCGAGTGGGACATGGCGTTCTCCTCGTCGGGACGGGCCGTGCCGCGGTGTGCGGGACCGGCGATGCTCCGACGGTAGAAACGGGCGCGCAAGACTCCACCAAGAATCACCTCTGCCTGCCCAGCCGGGGTTTCTTAGCTGTTTTTTGGCCGACGACGCCGAAGCTCGGCGTGCCGGTGCTGCTCCGAGTGAGGCAGGATCGAGCCAACGCGGTGACGCCGGAACGCCTCCCCCTCGCGTTCCGGCGTCGCTTGCATGGAAGGGGTCACATGTCGGCTGGGTGGCGGTCAGCGATCGCAGAGACGCTGGCTCGATGGTCTTTCCGGTCTGGTGCTGAGACCGACCCGGACCGGTTGGCGTACCGCCGATCGGTGATCGGCATCGCACTCCGCGTCGCGGTCGTGTCAGCTGCGCTCGTGATCGCGATCATCGTCCTCGTCGTGACGTACGTGCTGTGGCAGCTGACACCGAACCAGCTCCACGAACGCCCCGGACCGACCGACATCCACATCTACCTCGACACCATCGACCTGAGCATCGCGGTCATTGGCGTCGGTGGCCTCGCGATCATCCTCGCCGGCATCGCAGCATGGGTCATCGCCCGTCGAGCAGTGCGGCCGATCGCGGAAGCCGCACGGATGCAGCGCACCTTCGTCGCGGACGCCAGCCACGAGCTCCGCACCCCGTTGACGGTGCTCCATGCACGCGTGCAACGTCTGCAACGCATGACCCCGGCGGACGACCGGCGGCGCCCGGTCGTCGACGAGCTGCGCGGCGACACGCAGATCCTGATCAACATCGTCAACGACCTCCTCGAAGCAGGTGCCGGGTCGGGTGGCTCGGACGGCGCCGCTGACCTGAGGGCCGCGATGGAGGCCGTGCACCGCGACATGGAGGTTCTCGCAACCGAACGGCAGGTGCATCTCGACGTCGACCCGGTCGACGCAGTGGTGCAGGTGTCGGAGACACAGCTGCACCGCTGCCTGATCGCCTTGACCGACAACGCCATCGGCCACACGCGGGCCGGTGGGAGCGTTCACGTCACCGCGGCGACCAACGGCGGTCGCGTGACGATCCGCGTCGCGGACGAGGGCCCCGGCGTTGTGGGCATCGAGCCAGCACGGGTCTTCGACCGGTTCGCCCACGGCACCCCCGTCGAAGCGATCACGACAACCAGCATCCGAACTGGGTACGGAATCGGGTTGGCGTTGGTCCGCGACATCGCCGTCAGAGCCGGCGGTGACGCCATCGTCGAGCGCACCGACAGCAGCGGCACGGTCTTCGCACTCCGTCTCCCGATCACAGCCGTCAGCACACCGGAACACGATCGGGAGGCCCGTGCATGATGCCCCGACTGCTGCTCGTCGAGGACGACCCCCGACTCGGCCCGCTCGTCGCTGACGAGCTGGCCGAACAGTGGACCGTCACGCTCTGCGCCGACGGTGAATCCGCGCTCGAGACCGCTGCCGCGGAGTACTTCGACGTCATGGTCATCGACCGTCGACTCCCGGGCATCGACGGCACCACGGTGGTCGCAACCCTCCGACGGCGACGCATCAGCACCCCCGTCCTGCTGCTCACGGCCCTCGGCGAGGTCCACGACCGTGTCTCCGGGCTGGACGCCGGTGCCAACGACTACCTCGTCAAACCGTTCGACTTCGACGAACTCACCGCCCGGCTCCGCGCGCTCACTCGCGACTACTCCGGCATCGGTGCCAGCATCGAGATCGGCGGGTGGGCGTTCTATCCCGAGGACAACAGCATCACCTCGCCCTACGCGGGACGGGTGATGCTCACCGAGAAGGAAACCGCGTTGCTCCGGCTGCTCGCAGGTGAGCCGTCCCGGGCGTTCACCCGGCAGCACCTACTGTCCGTGGTGTTCGACAACGGCGAGCAGCTCGGCACGGTCGACACCTACGTCCACTACATCCGCCGGAAGACCGACCGCGACCTCATCAGCACTGTCCGTGGTGTCGGGTACCGGCTCGGGACACCCGCCTGAGATCACCGCTCAGTCATCGAAAAGGCCCTCCCGCTCAGCTTCCGAGGCCACTGCGAGTAGCGCAGCTCCAACCGAACCGACGATCACCAGCAGAGCGACGACCACTGCGCACACGACCCACACGCCCATGGGGAACCACCTCCGGGACTACCTTCGCCGGAGCACACCAAGGAACGACTAAGCCTCAGTCCCAGACCATTTCTGCGTCAGCCACTCCGTCGCACCACTCGAAGGTCCTCGTCGACACCGGGATCCTGTACCGCGAAAAGCTTGCCGAATGTCCGCCGGCTGTGTCAGAATCGTCCTGCGTCCATAGTGCGCGCCTACAGCCGGTCCTCTGGATCGGCTTTTTTTCATGCCCGCCTGTTCCGCTACCCTAAGGCTGCTCGACACACGTCTGCCCGGAATCTCGCGGGTATCGCATAGGCGCTGTCCACTGACACTCAAGACAGCACGACGCTGTCTCCGGCCCGCCTTCTCGGGACCGGCCTTTTTCATGCCCTGATCTGACTCGGGCATCCGCAGGAAGCTCTCCGCTCCTGCCTTTCGCCGAGCGCGCTTCGACGCGCGCCGGCGCCCTCATACCCCCACCCGAAGCCGGGTGGGTTCTGGCCGCACCTGGCCAACCCCGAAGGAGGCATCATGCCCATCACCGACACGGTGGACATGCTGATGGCCTCCGGTGGTACCGCTGCCCTGACCGGCATCATCGCCGTCGTCGGCGTGCTCAGCGCGTTCCTGTCCAAGCAGGTCGTCGCGCTGATCCAGCACGTCATCGATGTCATCGACGACCGCACGCTGGCCAAGGATCCCGAGCGCGCTCGCATCGTCGCAGACCTGCGTCGAGCACGTCGCGGGCAGCAGTAACCGCCGGTTCAAAAAGCCGTCCCTCATTCGGTCAGGAGAGCTCTGTCTCCATGTTGTAGCGAAAACGAACGATTCCGCTACAACTGTCCGTACCGACGCTTCGCCAGGGTGCGAGGCGGCGGGTCTTGTAACGGAACCCAGTCCCGGAATCTACGTGCCGCCACTACCCCTCCTGGTCGAGTTTCGCTACGTTCTTCCCATGGGTCACCTCCTCGGGTACGCGCGCGTGTCCACCACAGACCAGGACGCGTCGCTGCAGATCGACGCGCTCAACGCCGCCGGCTGCTACCGCGTGTTCGTCGACACCATGTCCGGGTCGCTCCAACACCGACCCGAGCTCGACAAGCTCCTCGACCAGCTCCGCCCCGGCGACACTCTCGTCGTCTGGCGACTCGACCGGCTCGGCCGGTCCATCCGGCACCTCATCGATCAGCTGCACGCTCTCGCGGAACGCGGGATCGGGTTCCGGTCGCTGCAGGAGACCATCGACACCACCTCGCCCGGCGGGCGGCTCGTGTTCCATGTCTTCGCCGCGTTGGCGGAGTTTGAACGTGACCTCATCAAGGAACGCACCAACGCCGGCCTCGCCGCCGCCCGAGCCCGAGGCCGGACCGGCGGCCGACCGTCTCGGCTCTCCGCGGACCAGGTGCGCACCGCGCGCCGGCTCTACGAGCAGCAGGACATGACCGTCGCGCAGATCGGCGACGTGCTCGGCGTCAGCCGCACCACCATCTACCGTGCACTCGCGAAGCACGCCGAGCCCGTCGTGGCGCGACGAATCAAGCCTTCCCCAACGATGTAGCTGGCCATGGACGCGAGCGGGCGGTGGGGCATCCTTCGACTGCACGTCGAGGACGCCATCCCGCTCGCCACCCTGGCCCGCACCACGGGCGTCGCCGAGCGCACCCTGCAGCGCTGGCTTGCCCGCTACCGAACCGGCGGATACCCGGCTCTTGCCGACGGCACCCGCACCGATCACGGCGCCCGACGGACGGCACCGGAACTGGTGCGTCTGACTGAGGGGCTCGCACTCACCAAGCCACGACCCTCGATCGCCACGATTCACCGCCAGGTCGACAATTACTGCACCAAACGAGGTCTCTCAGCGCCGTCGTACTCCGTTGTGCGGTCGATCGTGAAGGGGCTTGATCCCGGGATGGTGACGCTCGCGCTCGAGGGGCCCGCGTCGTACCGGGACAAGCACGAACTGCTGCTCCGACGTCGCGCAGACCGTCCCAATGCGATCTGGCAGGCGGACCACACGATGCTCGATCTGCTCATCGTCGGACCTGACGGCAAGCCCGAACGGCCGTGGTTGACGGTGATCCTCGACGACTACTCCCGCGCGGTCTGCGGGTACATGGTGTTCCTCGGCGCCCCATCCGCCGCGAACACCGCGCTCGCGCTCCGGCAAGCGATCTGGCACAAGCCGGAACCGGACTGGCCCGTCTGCGGGATCCCAGACGTGCTCTACACGGACCACGGGTCCGACTTCACCAGCCACCGAATCGGCGACACAGCAGCCGTGCTGCACCTCCGCATCATCCACTCGCAGGTCGCTCGCCCCCAGGGCCGCGGGAAGATCGAGCGGTTCTTCGGCACCATCAACACCGAGCTGCTCCCAACGCTCCCCGGCCACCTCGCACCCGGATCCTCGGCGCCGACGCCGGCGCTGGATCTCGCCGGTGTCGACAATGCCATCAACACGTTCATCCGCCGCTACAACGCCCGCACCCACCGCGAGCTCCGGAGAAGCCCACTGGAAGCGTGGATCGCAGACGGGTGGCTGCCACGACTGCCGGACTCCCTCGAGCAGCTCGACGGGTTCCTGCTCACCGTCCGGACCACGCGCGTCGTGCAACGAGACGGCATTCACTTCGAAGGCCTCCGCTACACCGCAACCACCCTCGCGCCCTTTGTGGGCAGCACCGTCAGCGTCCGGTACAACCCCCGCGACGTCACCGAGATCCGTGTCTTCCACCGCGACGCGTTCCTCTGCACCGCCATCAACACCGAGCATCAGACCGAGACCATCAGTCTCAAGCAGATCCAGGGCGCCCGGAACGCCCAACGCAGAGCCCTGCGCGGGCAGATCCGCGAACGCATCGCGGTCGTCCGCCCCACGCCCGATGATCACACCCCGCCAGTACCCGGACCGGATCAACCGCGACTGAAGACCTACGAGGAGGACCGGTCATGACGAGCCAGTTCATCATCACCAAGGAACACCGCCGGTTCGCGGAGTTCGCCGACGCCGTCCGGAAGCAGAACACCATCGGCGTCTGCTTCGGCCCTGCCGGCGTCGGCAAGACCCTCTCAGTCCGCCGCTACGCGCACTGGGACAGCATCGGCCCGTTCATCGCCAGATGGGCCGCACGCAGCGAAGACGACACCAAGATCTACGCCGCCGCCCACCGAGCCCGCACCGTCTTCTACACGCCCGAAGTCTCCGCCACGATGCGCGCCCTGCAGGACGACCTCCGGCACGACATGCTCCGCACCGAACACTGCATCGAGGAACACCTCCTCCTCCACGGCCGCCACTTCGATCACGCACACGGCCCCAACCCCTCCCTGCTCGAGCTGATCATCATCGACGAGTCCGAACGCCTCACCGGCAACGCGATCGAGTGGCTCCGCGACCAGTACGACCGAACGGGTATCGCGATGATCCTCATCGGCATGCCCGGCATCGAGAAGCAGTTCAGCCACTACCCGCAGCTCTACAGCCGCCTTGGGTTCGCCCACCAGTACCGTCCGCTCGGCCACGACGAGCTGCTGTTCGTCCTCGAACGCCAATGGCGCAGGCTCGGCAAGACACTCGATCCCGACGACTTCACCGACGCACAAGCCATCGCCGCCGTCGAACGCATCACCCGCGGCAACTTCCGACTCCTCGAACGCCTCCTCCCTCAGATCCAACGCGTCCTCAAGATCAACGAGCTCGACGTCATCACCAACGACGTCGTCGAAGCCGCCCGCAGCACCCTCGTCATCGGCACCACCTAACCCGACACCGACCGCAACGAAAACGACGACACAGAGCGAAGCTGCTCACACACCAGGCAAAGCACCGCAGTACGTGAAGGAGACCGAGTACTTCTGGGGTTGGAATGCAACCCTGGCTCGACGCGTCTTCCTCGAAGAATGCGACCGGAAGTCTGCACCGCAGCTCATCATGGCCGCAACGCTGAGCATGCCGGGTATCGGCACAGCCGAGGCAGCGGCTGCCGTCCTCGCCTCGATCGTCGGCGCGGGCCACTTGCCCGGCATCGCGGATGCCGACAAGGAGTACTGGGCGAACGCACTTCCCGAACGGCTCTACAAGCCAGCACGCAAGCTCGGCTGGGAAGCCAGTACCGAATACCGCATCGACAACCTCGGCCCCGCCGGCGGTCACGCCGGCCTCATCTTCGTCGAAGGTGGCAGCTACTGCCCAGCAATGCCGAGCAGGTACAAGTCCGCCAGCAAGGACGTTCTGGAAGGCAAGATCGACGAGGCGACCTACAACGTCCGCATCGACGCGCGGGAAGACTACGCGGCGCGTCCGAAGGCACGACCCGACGAGCAGGGCCGCGTTCCGATGATGTGCCCTGCATCCGGCGACAGCCCCACGATCATCTGCCCACTCAAGCAGATCAGCCAGCGTGTCTCCGAAGCGAAGAAGCGCAAGCTCGATGAGGTGAACCCGAAAGAGGACGGGTACCCGATCGGCGACGACCTCCCCGAGATCTGCCGCCAGCACTCCGTGCTCTTCACGCAGGACGACATGCCTCCAGTTCAGCAAGCGCTGCGCTACAAGTCGAAGGAATGGCGCAACTTCCACGGCTACGCCCGCAACCTCTCCGAGGGCGGAAACTCCATGGCGAAGAGCACCAAGTACGGCAGCCTCCACGACGACTCCCGCCGCCAGGTCCGAGGGTTCGCGGCCGCCCAGATCTTCATGACGTTTCTGCTCGCTGCCATGAACATCCGCATGATCTGCGACTTCGTCCGAAAACTTGAGCGAGAAGAAGCACACGAGAAGGCCGGCAAGGCGCCGCGCAACGTTCCCGTTCAGAAGCGACGGGACCGTGAATTCGCGAACACCTACACGGGGACCCTCCCCGGCGGTGCACCGGACCTCGAACTCAGACAGCAAAAAGCCGCAGAAAAGGCGGCTCGCATGGCGCAACGCGCCACCCGCACGGTCAAGAAGCGGACGTAGGCAAGACCTACCTCAGCGTTCCTGCAGCCTGCTGCGAGGTACGCCCAACCGATCGGCGATGTCCACCGCTCGCCAACGTCGAACACACGGCTGATCACTGAGCTGCCTACGCTGGCCCCTTCCGCAGGAGCGGGTGCCGTCGTTACGGCTCACGAGACGCGTCGCACAACGTGACGGCGTTGCCGCAGCCGTTCCCATGTGGACGTGGCGATACTTGTCGCGCCTGGGACCGAGAGCGTGCACCTCGCGCGTTTCAAAGAAGCAACGACAAGTGCCACGCATCCCAGCACGAGCCCGACGACAACGAAGAAGCCCACCGAG
>NZ_MJGQ01000067.1:83273-96038 GCF_001865095.1 Curtobacterium sp. MCBA15_013
CTCGGTGGGCTTCTTCGTTGTGAACAGTTCTTAAGACGATTACTAACTCGCCCCTCCGGTCGGGCTGACAGGATTTGAACCTGCGACCCCTTGACCCCCAGTCAAGTGCGCTACCAAGCTGCGCCACAGCCCGCGAGCCCCGAGGGACCCACGTCGCCCGCGTCCGACCGGAGCGCGGAGCAACCCGACCAGCATAGCGGACGCCGGACCCCTCCCGCGCCACGCGGCGTCGTCCCGCGCGAGTCGTCCAGCGCGTCGCGGCTCCACACGACACCCGTCGGATTCCCAGGGTCTCCGCCGCCCGGCTCGTAGGGTGGCCCGATGCGTTCCGGTCCCACCTCCCGTGTCCTCCTCGCACTCGCAGCAGCCGGCCTGCTGCTCGGAGCCGCCGGGTGCACCGGGTCACAGACCGAGACACCCCGGCCGACCCTCGCGAAGGCGACGGCGGAGTCCGTGTCGGTCGCGGCCCAGTCCGACGCCGCCGAGCGGTCCGTCCGGACGAGCCGCGCGCTGTTCGCGTCCGCTCCCGGAGCCGTCGTCGCGCCCGCCGACGACGCCGACGCCGTGCGGTCCGCGGCGAGCGCCGCCGAGGCGGCCCACGTCCCGGTCCTCCTCACCGGGAAGGACGAGTCGACGGCGAAGGACGGGTCGCCGGCGAAGGACGGGTCGCCGGCGGCGCACGAACTCGAGCGCCTCGGCGCCCGGTGGTACCAGGCCGAGGGCGACGTCGCGCTCGACACCGACGTCCCCGAGCAGGACGCGCCGGACGGCGGGGACGCGCCGGAGCCGAGCCGCGCCTCCAGGCAGGCCACCGTCGTCGTGGCGGACGCGACCGCCGACGCCGCAGCCGTGGCGACCGCGAAGGCGGCAGGTGCCCGCGTCGTGACGATGCCGGACGGTGTGACGGACCCCGCGGCCGCGCCGGACGTCGTGACCGCACTGCACGAGCGGAGCGACCACCCGACGGTGCTGGTGGGGGCGGCGTTCGCCGACCTGCCGGACCCGGAGTGGACCGTCCGCGCCGCCGAGAACGGGTGGCAGCTGCCCGACGGCGGTCAGCGGCCGTTCGACGGCCACCGGTACGTGGCGCTCTACGGTGTGCCGGGAGCGCCGGCGCTCGGCGTCCTCGGCGAACAGGACCCGACGGCGACGGTGCAGCGCGCGAAGTCCGTCGCGGCGTCCTACAAGGGACTCGGCGACGTGCCGATCACGCCCGCGATGGAGGTCATCGCGACCGTCGCCGCCGGGGACGCCGGCGCGGACGGGGACTACTCGACCGAGCTGCCCGTGTCGACGCTCGAGCCCTACGTCGATGCCGCGCACGACGCCGGGATGCCCGTGATCCTCGACCTCCAGCCAGGGCGCGCGGACTTCCTGTCGCAGGCGAAGCGGTACGAGTCCCTGCTGTCGAAGCCGGGCGTGTGGCTGGCGCTCGACCCCGAGTGGCGTCTCGGGCACGACCAGGTCCCGCTCGAGCAGATCGGGAGCGTGAAGGCCTCCGAGGTGAACGAGGTGTCCTCGTGGCTCGCGGACCTCGTCCGCTCGAAGGGGCTCCCCCCGAAGGCATTCGTGCTCCACCAGTTCCGGCTGTCGATGATCCAGGACCGGGCGTCGCTCGAGCAGCACCCCGAGCTCGACATGCTCGTGCACGTCGACGGACAGGGGTCGCAGCCCGACAAGCAGGCGACGTGGAAGGCGCTGCACGTCGGCGCGCCTGCGGGCATCCACTGGGGTTGGAAGAACTTCTACGACGAGGACCAGCCGATGCTGACGCCGCAGCAGACGATGGCGGACGTGGCGCCGACACCGTCGCTGATCACGTACCAGTAGCGGATCGCCTCGCCCGGTTCTCCACAGACTGGAGGCGCGGGTCGGGTTTCGTCGGTCGGTGCTGACAGCATGGGGTCATGTCTGTTGCCCCGTCACCTGCTCCGCCGTCCCCCGCGATCGCTGCGGAGGCGCAGGAGGCGCTGCACGCCCTGACCGGGCGGCCCGACGCGGTGTTCCACCCCGGGCAGCTCGAGGCGATCTCGGCACTGGTCGAGCACCGGCAGCGCGCCCTCGTGGTGCAGCGCACCGGGTGGGGGAAGTCCGCCGTGTACTTCCTCGCGACCCTGCTGCTCCGGCGACGCGGGGGCGGCCCGACCGTGCTCGTGTCGCCGCTGCTCGCACTCATGCGCGACCAGGTCGCCGCCGCTGCCCGGGCCGGGGTGCGTGCGGTGTCGATCAACTCGGCGAACGCGCACGAGTGGGGTGAGACGCAGGCGGCGCTCGCCCGCGACGAGGTGGACGTCCTGCTCGTCTCCCCCGAGCGGCTCAACAACCCGAGGTTCCGCGACGACCAGCTGCCGACGCTCATCGCCCGGATGGGCATGCTCGTCGTCGACGAGGCGCACTGCATCTCCGACTGGGGGCACGACTTCCGGCCGGACTACCGCCGGCTGGCCGAGCTCATCCGGTCGCTCCCCCACGGCGTGCCCGTCCTCGCCACCACCGCGACGGCGAACGAGCGCGTGGTCGAGGACGTCGCCGAGCAGCTGACCGCCGGCCCCGACGACCCCGTGTTCACCATCCGCGGGTCCCTCGCACGGGCCTCGCTGCGGCTCGGCGTGCTGTCGCTCCCCGACGCCCGACAACGGCTCGGCTGGTTGCTCGCGCACCTCGGCGACCTGCCGGGCAGCGGCATCATCTACACGCTCACCGTCTCGGCGGCCGAGGACATCGCCCGGCTCCTGCGCGACAACGGGTACGCGGTCCGCGCCTACACCGGGCGCACCGACACCGACGAGCGCGAGCAGCTCGAGCAGCAGCTCAAGGGCAACGAGCTGAAGGCCCTCGTCGCGACGAGTGCGCTCGGCATGGGGTTCGACAAGCCGGACCTGGGCTTCGTCGTCCACGTCGGGGCGCCGTCCTCCCCCGTGGCGTACTACCAGCAGATCGGTCGTGCCGGTCGCGCCACCGACAACGCCGACGTGCTCCTGTTGCCCGGGCGCGAGGACCAGGAGATCTGGCAGTACTTCGCGAGTGCCTCGATGCCGACCGAGTCCCGGGCGTCCGCGGTGCTGAACGCGCTGTCCCGCGACTCCGCGATGTCGACCGTCGCCCTCGAGGGACTGGTCGACATCAAGCGCTCCACCCTCGAGCTCCTGCTCAAGGTGCTCGACGTCGACGGCGCCGTCCAGCGCGTCGCCGGCGGGTGGGTCGCCACCGGGCAGCCGTGGGAGTACGACGCACCCCGCTACGAGCGGGTCGCCGCAGCCCGCGCTGCCGAGGCCGCCTCGATGCTCGACTACGAGTCCACGTCGCAGTGCCGCATGCAGCTCCTGCAGCAGGACCTCGACGACCCGTCGGCCGAACCGTGCGGTCGCTGCGACAACTGCACCGACGCCTGGTACCCGACGTCGGTGTCGTCGTCGGACGCCTCGGGTGCCGCCGCGGCGCTCGACAAGGTCGGGGTCGAGATCGCCCCGCGCGCCCAGTGGCCGTCGGGCATGTCGTCGCTCGGCGTCCCCGTGCGCGGCAAGATCAGCCCCGACGAGCTCGTCCAGCCCGGACGCGCCGTCGCCCGGCTCACCGACCTCGGGTGGGGTGGGCCGCTCCGTGCCCTCTTCGCACCGGGGGTTCCCGACGCCCCGGTCTCGCGGGAGCTCGTCGACGGGTGCGTCCGTGCGCTCAAGGACTGGCCGTGGGAGACCCGTCCGACCGGGGTCGTCGCGATGTCGTCGCGGTCACGGCCCGAACTCGTCGGGTCGCTCGCGCAGGCACTGTCCTCGATCGGGCGGTTGCAGTTCCTGGGCACCCTCGGTCGGAACGGTGGGACGCCGCGCGGCGACGGTGCGACGAACAGCGCCTACCGGTTGTCGGGGGTGTGGGACACGTTCGTGGTCGATCCCGCGCTTGGGGCCGCGCTGCAGTCGCACGAGGGGCCGGTGCTGCTCGTGGACGACCTCGTCGACAGCCGGTGGACGATGACCGTGGCGGGGCGCGAACTGCGGCGGGCCGGAGCGTCGGCCGTGCTCCCGTTCGCGTTGGCCACGGTCGCCTGACTCCGGCGTCAGCCGCTCGGGTTGCTCAGGCCGTCGGCAACCCACTGCAGGAAGACGACGACGGCCACGTCGACCAGGAGCGTCCCGCCGGCCACGAACAACCCGGCCGCTGCGACGACGACCGCTGCCGGACGCGGCCCGGGCACCCGGAACAGGGCCACCACCGTGGCGAGGAGCGCGGCGAGCGAGACGATCCCCGTCACCACCCACCACGGTGGGAACCCCTCGGTGAACACGCGCGCTAGGCCGACCGCGTGTGCGACGCCGGCGATCAGTGCGACGGCCCCGGGCGCAGCCAGCCACCAGCTGCTCGCGCCGATCGTGCGGTCGCCGGACGAACGTGCTGTCATGTCGGACCTCCCCCGGACGCCCCGATGGGCGCCGCCCCGGCGGTCATCGTCGCACACCGGAGGCACGGTGCGGGCCGGCACCGCGCCTCCAGTCCGCCGGGGTGCGGTTCAGGCGCCGATCGCGTCCAGCTCGGCGAGCGCGTCGGACGGCAGGGCGAAGCCCGCCGACGCGACGTTGTCGCGCAGGTGCGCGACGGACGAGGTCCCCGGGATGAGGAGCATGTTCGGCGAGCGCTGGAGCAGCCACGACAGCGCCACGGTCAGCCGCGACACTCCGAGCCGCTCCGCGACGGCGTCGAGCGCACCGGACTGCAGCGGCGAGAAGCCGCCGAGCGGGAAGTACGGCACGTAGGCGATGCCCTGCGCGGCCGTGCTGTCGACCATCGCGTCGTCCTCGCGGCGGGCGACGTTGTAGAAGTTCTGCACGCAGACGACGGGGGCGATCGACTGCGCCTCGGCGAGTTGCTCGGCGTTCACGGTCGACAGCCCGAGGTGCTTGATGAGGCCCTGCTGCCGGAGTTCGGCGAGGGCTTCGAACTGCGGCGCGAGGCTGCCCGGCTCCGGGGCGTCGAACCCGCCGACGCGGAGGTTCACCACGTCGAGCTGCTCGAGCCCGAGGTTGCGCAGGTTGTCGTGCACCTGTTCGACGAGCTCGTGCGGCTCGCGGGCGTGCGGCCAACCGCCCTCCGCGTCACGCCGGGCACCGACCTTCGTCACGATGTGCAGGCCGTCGGCGTACGGGTGGAGGGCCTCGCGGATGACCTCGTTCGTGACGTGCGGGCCGTAGAAGTCGGCCGTGTCGATGTGGGTGATCCCGAGCTCGACGACGGTGCGGAGGACGCGGATCGCCTCGTCGCGGTCGGTGGGCGGCCCGAAGACGCCGGGGCCCGCGAGCTGCATGGCGCCGTACCCGACGCGGGTGAGGTCGAGGTCGTCGGCGAGGCGGAAGGAACCGCCGGGGAGTGTGGTGTCGGTCATGTCCACCACGATGCTCCCGGTCCGCCGGGACGGACAGGTCCCCGTCGACCCTGGGACCACGGGGACCAGGAACGGACCGCGCCGGGTCCGTAGCATCGAGGGGTGAGCGACAACACCCTCGGCGAGTACCTCCGGGCGAGGCGTGCGCTCGTGCGCCCGGAGGACGCCGGGCTGCGCGTCACCGGCGTCCGACGCACGCCGGGGCTGCGCCGCGAGGAGGTGGCGACGCTCGCCGGGATCAGCGCGGACTACTACCTCCGTCTCGAACAAGGGCGTGACCGGAACCCGTCGGGGCAGGTGCTCGACGCGATCGCACGGGTGTTCGGCCTCGACGCCACGGCGAACGCGTACCTGCGGGGTCTGGCCAGCGCGTCCGGATCGGGTGCCGCTGCGCCCGACCGGGCCAGGGGATCCCGCGGAGGCCGGAGTGACCGGGTCCCGACCGGGACGCTGCAGTTGCTCGACGTGGTCGGGTTGCCCGCCTTCGTCGAGAATCGTGCGTTCGACGTGCTCGCCGCGAACCGGCTCGCGTCCGCGTTGGCGCCGGGGATGCGTGCCGGCGAGAACCGGCTGCGCACGATGTTCCTCGGCCACACCGAGCAGGGGCGCTACCCGGACTGGGAGCAGCAGATGGGCGGCATGGTGGCGGCGTTCCGGTCCTCCATCGGGACCCGTGTGGACGATCCGGCGATCACCTCGCTCGTCGGCGAACTGTCGCTCGGCAGCGAGGACTTCCGTCGGCTGTGGGCGCGACACGACGTCCGGCCGCTCGCCGGGGGCACCGTGCGGATGTGGCACCCGGAGGTGGGCGAGCTCGAGCTCCGTCGGGAGAAGCTCGGCATCGGCGGGACGGACGGGCAGCTGCTCGTGCTGCACCACGCCGAACCGGGGTCGCCCTCGGCGGGGGCGTTGGCGCTGCTCGGGAGCCTGGCCGCGGGGGCTGCGGGCGGTGCGGGCGGCGCGGCGGGCCGACTCGGAACGACATCGTCGACGTCGTACGACCTCGACTGAGTCGCTCCCCCGCGCGTGCAACGGTGCGCGTCCGCAACGAGCGACAAGACCGGTGTCGAACGACGTCGACGATGTCGCATCGGCTCGGCACCGGCCAGCGCCAACACCGCGCGCCGCCACCGCCCCCTCATCCCGCCGCAGGCCCCGAGCGTCGCGCCGGCTTCGGGAACGCGGCCCGCATGTGGTCGGTCGTCAGCACGTCCCCGATGCCGATCATCAGCAGCGAGAACACGATCTGCTCGATGACCATCCAGAACGGGTAGAGCCCCGGGATCGCCGCGACCACGAGCGTCACGACCGGGAAGATCCGGCTGAACAACCGCAGCCGCTGGTACGCCCAGTAGTACCCGAGCTGCGCCCGCCACGCGAACACGTAGAGCGTCAGCGTGATGAGCAGGACGACGGTCGCACGGAACCACACCGCCCACGGGACCGTCTGCCCGGCGTTCGTCAGGAGGATCGCCACGACGATCGCCGTCAGGCCGACGACGGTCTCGGCGACGAGCAGCCACCGGATCCACCGGAAGGAGCGGACGGTCTCGGGGTGGTCGAGCATGTCCTCGCGGATGACGTAGTCCGCCTGCCGTCCGCCGGCCAGTCGGTCGAGGTGCAGACGGCACCACAGGCGGTCGGCGAGGGCACCGAGCCCGGCGTTCTGCTGCGTCACCCTCCCATGGTGCCGTATCCGGCGGCGCGAACCGGCACCGCACCACCCAGCCGTGTCCCGCGGCGCGAACCGGCACCGCACCACCCTGCCGTGTCCGGCGGCGCGAACCGGCACCGTGCCTTCAGACCGGCGGCGACGCCTCAGTCGGTCGGCAGGAGCGCGGCTCCCCCGAGGACCGCACCGGAGTCGGGGTCCAGCAGGACGAGCGAGCGGACCGGGTCCGGGACGCCGCGGGGTGCCTCGAGGTCGAAGGTGATCGTCCCCACGTCGGACGGGATCGTGCCGAGGTCGTCGTCGTCCTCGTGCCCCGTCCAGAGCCCGGGCCGCGCGCCGACGACCGTGCCCTCGGAGAGCACCACCCGAACATCATGCAGCTCCGTGTCCGAGGACGCCACCCGGAGGTCCGTGATCCTGACGAGCAGGTGCTCCCCGGCGCGGGCGATCCGGACGTGGCCCGAGGCGGACCGGTCGTGTCCCGAGGCGATCCCGTCGAGCGGGGCGATCGGGACGAGGTCGCCGGCCACCGGCGGGACGCGCCGCCACCACGGGTCGATGGGCGACCCGTCGGCATCGTCCGTGGCGGGCTCGGGGACCGGGGCGCCGAGCGTGTTCGACGGGGACACGAGCGTGCCGCCCTGCAGACCCTGTTCGGCGAGCGGGGTCGTCGTCGCGACCGGCTCCGCAGAGTCGATGCCACGCTCGGTCTGGATGGCGCGCCAGGCGACCAGGACCGCGACGAGGGCGAGCAGAGCGACCGCTGCGAACAGCCATCGTCGACTCGCCCTCGTCATGTCGGATCTCCTGATCGACCTCAGCGCTTGCGGCGCTCGCGCACCCGCATGTTGACGTTGATCGGCGTGCCCGAGAAGCCCCAGACCTCGCGCAGTCGACGCGTGATGAAGCGTCGGTACTGCGGGTCGAGGAAGCCCGTCGTGAACAGCACGAACGTCGGCGGCTGGCTCGACGCCTGGGTCCCGAACAGGATGCGGGGCTGCTTGCCACCACGGACCGGGTGCGGGTGCTCCTGCACGAGCTCGGCGATGAAGGCGTTGACCTTGCCCGTCGGGATGCGGGTGTCCCACGAGTCGAGCGCGGTCTCGAGCGCCGGTACGAGCTTCTCGAGGTGGCGACCGGTGCGTGCGGAGATGTTGACGCGCGGTGCCCACGCCACGTGCGCGAGGTCCTGCTCGATCTCGCGCTCGAGGTAGCGGCGGCGGTCGTCGTCGAGCAGGTCCCACTTGTTGTATGCCAGCACCAGCGCACGGCCGGACTCGAGGACGAGGTCGATGATGCGGAGGTCCTGCACGGAGATCGGCTCGGTGACGTCGAGGACGACCACGGCGACCTCGGCCTTCTCGAGCGCTGCCGTCGTGCGGAGCGAGGCGTAGAAGTCGGCCCCCTGCTGCAGGTGCACGCGCTTGCGGATGCCGGCGGTGTCGACGAAGCGCCAGACACGGCCGCCGAGCTCGATCTGCTCGTCCACCGGGTCGCGGGTCGTCCCCGACAGCTCGTTGACGACGACGCGCTCTTCGCCGGCGGCCTTGTTCAGGAGCGAGCTCTTGCCGACGTTCGGACGGCCGAGGATCGCGACGCGACGGGGTCCGCCGACCTCCTGCTTGGCGACGGCCGAGGTGTCGGGGAGCGTCTTGATGATGAGGTCGAGGAGGTCGGCGACGCCACGGCCGTGCAGCGCCGACACCGGGTACGGCTGCCCCAGACCGAGGTTCCAGAGCTCGTAGGCGTCGAGGTCGCGCCGGTCGTCGTCCGACTTGTTCGCGACGACGATGACCGGACGGTCGGTGCCGCGGAGCATCTTCACGACGTGCTCGTCGGTGGCGGTGATGCCGACCGTGACGTCCACGACGAAGAGCACCGCGTCGGCGAGGTCGATCGCGACCTCGGCCTGGGCGGCGACGGAGGCGTTGATGCCCTTGGCGTCGGGCTCCCACCCGCCGGTGTCGACGAGGGTGAAGCGCTTGTCGTTCCACTCCGCCTTGTAGGCGACGCGGTCACGCGTGACACCCGGGGTGTCCTGCACGACGGCTTCGCGGCGACCGAGGATGCGGTTCACCAGCTGCGACTTGCCGACGTTCGGTCGCCCGACGATCGCGAGGACCGGGTAGGCCGGCAGGTAGGTGATGCCGTCCTCGCCGAGCTGCCCGGCTTCGAGCAGGGCGACGTCCTCTTCGTCGAGCTCGTAGTCTTCGAGCCCGGCGCGGAGCGCGTTCGCCCGCTGCTCGGCCTCGGCTTCGTCGAGCCCGGCGATCCGCTCGCCGAGGGCGTCGTCGTACTCGGGGAAGTCGTCGTGTTCTGGGTTGTCCAGCTGCGCCATGTGGGTGTCCTTGCCGGCGACCCTTCGGCCGCGTGTTGTCAGTGCGTGGCCGCGCGTGGCCCTGGTGGTCAGTGCCCGGTCGCGCGGGCCAGGTCGACGACCGCTTGCACGGTCTGGTCGAAGTCGAGGTCGGTGGAGTCGAGCGTCGTGACGCCGTCGGCGGCGTTCATGAAGTCGACGACCTTCGCGTCCGCCGCGTCGCGACGAGCGAGTGCGGCGGAGGTCTCGGCGGCCGACTGGGTGGTGACCTCAGCCGAGCGCCGAGCCATTCTAACGGACTCGTCGGCCGTGAGGAGGATCCGGACTTCGGCGTCGGGCGCGACGACCGTGGTGATGTCACGCCCCTCGGTGATGATGCCCCGGCCCTCGGCCTTGCGCATCACGTTCCGGAAGAGCTGCACGAGCCGCTGCCGGACCTCGGGAAGCTTCGCGATGTGGGCGACCGCGGCGGTGACCTCGGGCGTGCGGATCGCGTCGGTGACGTCGGTGCCGTTCACCTGGACGAAGTAGGCGTCCGGGTCGGTGCCGATCTCGTAGTCGAAGGTCTCCCAGCTCGCCAGGACCGCGGCGGCGTCGTCGAGGTCGACCTGCTGCTGCAGTGCGTGCCAGGCGAGCGCACGGTAGGCGGCACCGGTGTCCTGGTAGCCGAAGCCGAGCGCGCGCGCCGCGGCACGGGACACGCTCGACTTGCCGCTGCCCGCGGGGCCGTCGACCGCGATCACGAACTTCGCGACGAAGGCGCCGTCCGGCAGTCCGGCCGGCAGGGGGTCGCGCGTCGAACCGGGCTCGCCGCCGCCCTGCCCGTCGAGACCTCCACCCGCACCGCCGGCGCCGCCGATCGGGCCGGGCTGGTCGCCGGGCGTGGGCAGCCCCGTGTCGGGTCCGTCGGGTCCACCGGTCACGCCGGAGTCGTCGTTGTTCAGGCCCATGCTGCTGCGATCCTCCATCCGCGACCCTCGAGTTCGTCGACGAGTCGCTGTTCCTGCTCGGGCACGACCGACACCTCGACGATGCCGATCTGCGCGCCCGGTGAGTGCTCGAGGCGCATGTCCTCGAGGTTGATGCCGATCTCCCCGATGAACGTGAGGAGGGCGGCGATCTGGCCCGGGGTGTCGTCGACGAGGACGACCACCTGGGCGAAGCGCTTCGTGGTGCCGTGCTTGCCCGGCAGCCGTTCGACGCCGCGGTTGCCCGCAGCGATGGTCTCGGCGAGGGCGCGGGGCGAGCCGGGCGCGGTCGGGTCGTCGAGTGCGGCGAGCACCCGGTCGAGGTCGTCGCGGAGATCCGCGAGCACCGGCCGGATGCGCGACGCGTTCGCACCGATGATCTGCACCCACAGCCCCGGGTCGCTCGCGGCGATGCGGGTCACGTCACGGACGCCGCCGCCCGCGAGGCCGAGCGAGCCGTCCGGGGCGTCCCGCAGCCGGGAGGCCATCAGCGTGGACACCAGCTGCGGTGCGTGGGAGACGTACGCCACCGCGAGGTCGTGCGACTCCGGTTCCATCGGGACCACGGTCGCGCCGACGTCGAGCGCCAGGTCTTCCACCACGGCGGCACGCTGGTACGTGATGTCGTCGTGCCCGGCGATCACCCACGGCTGCCCGAGGAAGAGATCGGCGCGCGCGGCGGTCGGCCCGCTGCGTTCGCGGCCCGCCATGGGGTGCGAGCCGATGTAGCGCGAGATGTCGGCGCCGGCTGCCCGGAGCGAGGCGAGCGGCCCCGACTTCACGCTCGCCACGTCGGTCACCACGGCACCGGGGAAGGCCGCGAGCTCACGCTCGACGACCGCCGCCACGACGTCCGGGGGAACCGCCACGACCACGAGTTCCGGACGGTCACCGGGAGCCGGTCGACGCCCGGCGCCGTAGTCGACGGCGAGCGCCAGGGCTGCGGGCGAGACGTCGTCGAGGACGACCTCGACACCCTTCTCACGCAGTGCCAGGCCGATGGACGCGCCGAGCAGGCCCGCGCCGACGATCCGCACGGGTCCCCGGAGCCGCCGGTCGATGGCCGGTTCGGCGAGCGGGGTGGTGGCGTCGGTCACCCCGCAAGCCTACCGATCGTCAGTCCGAGGACTCTTCGCCGTCCGAGGCCTGGGGAGAACCCTTCGCCTCACGGGCGATGCGGAGGAGCGAACCGAGCTCGACCGTCGACAGCTCCCGGGTCTTGCCGATCGGCAGGGACCCGAGGTGCAGCGGCCCGAACGACCGCCGGACCAGTTCGAGGACGGGGTGGTCGACCTCGTCGAGCATGCGGCGCACGATCCGGTTGCGACCGGAGTGCAGCGTGATCTCGACGAGCGACTCCCCACGCGAGGACTCGAGCAGGCGGACCTTGTCGGCCGCGATCGGACCGTCCTCGAGCTCCACACCGTCGAGGAGCCGCTGCACCGTCGCGGGGTTCACGTTGCCGCGCACCTTCGCGATGTACGTCTTCGTCACCCCGAACGACGGGTGCGCCAGGACGTGCGCGAGGTCCCCGTCGTTCGTCAGCACGAGCAGCCCGGACGTCTCGGTGTCGAGCCGCCCGACGTTGAACAGGCGCTCCTCGTACCGGTCGACGTACTCGGACAGGTCACGACGTCCACGCTCGTCCTGCAGGCTCGAGACCATGCCGGTCGGCTTGTTGAGCAGCACGTAGCGGCGCGAGCTGTCGATCTGCACCGGGACGCCGTCCACCGCGATCTGGTCGGTCTCGGGATCGACACGCCGGCCGAGCGCGTCGACGACCTCGCCGTTGACCGTCACGCGGCCCTCGACGATCAGGTTCTCCGCGACGCGGCGAGATGCCACGCCCGCAGCGGCGATCACCTTCTGCAGGCGCTCCCCCTCTGCCTGGAGGCGCGGCGCGGCCCCGGCGGTCGCCGTCCCGTCCGCCGCGTCCCAGTCCGGGATGATCGGGCGCTCGGGCGTGCCCTCGAGCGGCTGGCCCTGCTGGTCGCGGGCACCCTCGGGCTGCGGGGTGGTGCGGCGGTCGGTGCCGCGCGGGCCGGTGTTCCGGGGCCGGTCGCCGTTGCGCGCCGTGGTGGTGCCGCCGACGTAGCGTCGGCCGTTGTGCCACACCGTGCTGGGTCGGCCGTCCGGGGCACGGCGGTCCTCGCGGGCGGGGTCGCGGCGGCGGTCGTCGTCGCGTCGGGGGGCGTCACGACGGTCGTCGCGCCGATCGTCACGGCCGCGGTACCCACCGGACGCGGGGCGCTCGTCACGACCCCGGTACCCGCCGCGGTCGTCGTCACGGCGGTTGAACCCGCCGCGGTCGCTGCCGCGGCGGTCGTCCTCGCGGCCGACGAACCGACCCCGGTCTCCCCCGCGCTCGTCGCGACCCCGGTACCCACCGCCGGACGCCGGACGCTCGTCACGGCCGCGGTACCCGCCGCGGTCA